>JAGLCW010000019.1 GCA_023146045.1 Caldisericia bacterium | reverse complement strand
CTTTTGCCTTTAAAAGTTTGCGGTTATAGCAATACAAATGGAACTTTTTATAGATTTGGCGATCCTAAAAAAATAAATATCTCACAAGGTGACAGCCCAATAAATTCAAATAACAGACCTCATAATCGTGAGTGGCATGAATTTGGTCACTTCCTGCACGATTCCTTAATGGGTCTAAGCATGAATCCAGGAGACACAAATCATGGAGGATTTAGAAATAGCACTACCCATGATTCTTTGTCAGAAGGTATTGCTGAGTTCACCAGCTTACTTATGGCACGTATGATAAAAAGTAAAAATAGTTGCTGTGATGAGTATTCCAATCTGGATAATGGCATATATCGATGGGATGGCGGTGCGTCAGATATCGAAAATGACGATAGTTATACAGCTCGTAACGCACAATATGGATATTTCGACATTGCAGGTGCCTTTGTTAGTATTGACATAGGAGACACGCATGTTAATGCTGCTGGTAAATTGACAGATGCTGATGGTCACACAATTGTTATGTATAATTCTGGAGAAGAATTTGCTGTAGCAGCATTATTACTAGATTTGGTTGACAATGCAGGGTGGTACGACGAAATAACTGATCAAATGGTCATACATGGAGAAGACGATGATGGGTTTTTTATGCCTTCTTGGCAAGACATTTATTGTTTAATCAAAGACGATCAACCAGATACAATTAAAGATCTATATGATTCTTTGTTACAAAAATACAGTGGCAATCAAAACGCACTGCAGAAGATTAATAATATTTTTGTCAAGCAAGGTTTCTTTGAAGATAGTAATGGTAATGGGATAAGAGAAGCTGGGGAAGCTATTGGCAGCACATATAGACCTGAAATGACACATTATTATCAAAACAACTCAGGCAATTGGGTTTCCAATCCTCTTCCAGCTATTCCTTCTAGGCCAGACTTACCAAAAATTGAAGGATCATGCATAAAAGTCCGCATAACAGACTCTGAAGGTAAACCAGTTCAGCATGAAAGAATCGAAATCACTGCAATATCTTTGGATAGTAAGGTCTTTTTTACTTATTACCAAATGATAAATGACGATTCCTTACTGTATATTTATCTACCTCCAAATTCTAATGAATGGTTACGTATTACTTTAGCTGATCGTGAAAGCAAAGTTTTACTACTTTCCACCGACATGATTTGGAAATCAGTTTCACAAAAGAAGCCATACATTTTAGAAACCACTTTCGATTTTAGACAGAAACCATCACATTCAGTATGGCACGTAAAGCTACAACCGGAAGAAACTATAAATGTTATAGAGAATACAAAAACTAGTGGTAGATTTGTCTACTGGAACGAATCTTCTGCTTTGGAAGAATGTACTTTGCTTGTAGACAGATCTTGGGTAAATATTCCTAACGCTGCATTAGATAAAACATCGGGTTTGATATATTTTACAATTGACGCTACAGGTCTTCCAATTGGAAGAACAAAAGTGATGGTTACACATAGACAAAATGGAAACATTATAGACTATCTACTTTGTGTTAACGTATTGCCAAGCAAAAAGATTATAACTCTTTCCATTGGTAAAAAAGAAGCAACTATAAACGGAGAGAAATTCATGCTAGATGCAACTCCATTTATTCAACCACCAGGCAGAACCTTAGTCCCACTGAGATTCATATCAGAAGCCTTTGGAGCTAGCATAGACTACTTCCCTAAATCGGGTAATGTGACAGATGTTTTACTCTTGTTCCGTTGCATTGATATTCATTTACAGATTGGTTCAACGAAAGCCGAAATAATGAACAAGGAAACTACTTTAGAATCTCCACCAATAATTAAAGGTGGAAGAACATTCGTTCCACTTCGTTTTATTTCTGAATCGTTTGGGGCTTCAATTGAATGGGATGGCAAAGAACAAAAAATTACAATTACTTTGGAAGAGGTTGTTAATATGTGATTTCTGAACCTACGATATCTTTTTTATAAATCCACCCTCACCAAGACATGGAGTATAAATTGTTGGTAAAGTCTTTCTAGTCATCTTTTGACTTTATTGGATGGCATTTTATCGCTATCGTAGTACAAAAAAGCATTTCCCAATCCAAAAATGATTGTCATATAAATAACTAAATGGTCAAACATTTGTTCGTTCAGTAAACTTTTGTTTAAAATTAAAAAAAGAATACCAATAGAAACAAGCGTGAATAGCCAGAACATCATTTTACCTTGAATAACATATGGATTACTATCAGCAAATGCTTTTTTGAATGCCAACTTATATTCGTCAAGTTCAAATCCATCTATATAGTCTTTCTTGACATCGTTACTTACAAGTTTTATGTACAAATTCCTATTTCCACGAATAAAAATCTTTTTTGATTTGGTTTTAACTATTGTTTCTTCAATTGATCTATAACTTACTACTGCGTTTGGGGAATAAATCCCTCTACTCCTCGATACATTTAGTTCTTGAATCGTGTTGCCTTTACCTGATATATTTCTTCCGTATCTACCACCTCTATGGTACTCTTTTGTAATTTCATAATCTTTCCAACTCAAATTTTCTATGGCGTTTTTAACAAACTCCTCTTTGTAGGTTGGGTTTAAACCATAGAATAAAATTGTTGTATCATTTTTTTCTCTTAATTTGCAGATATAGATCGTTAGAAAAACTAAAAGAAACATTGCTGTAGTTGTTACCAATGCAAAGTTTTGATTAAAAATATTTGACTTATTTTGTTGCTTTAAATACATTGAGATAATTGGAAACACGTTAAATGTGGTAATTGCTGAAGCAAAAATTAATATAGCTGATGTCCATGCAATACCAATAGCGTTTACATAAGAATTTCTTTGGTTTATTAATTTATACGACAAATATGCACTTACAAAAAACATAGAAAAATATGGTATTAGATTTAGCGACAATTCTAATGAAGACACATCTTTAAGCATTGTTCCTCCAACACTTTAAATACAATTACACCTTAAAACTATGTACACCATGTATTATATTCTACATAGAATTAACATAAATTTTAATGCTGTTGGAGTTTTGCTGTACTATTATTCTTTTTGGTGATAGATAAAAGTTAGAGTATAATTTAATTAAGTTATTGTACAGTTTTTATGAAAGGAGAGTTCTAAAAATGAAACGTTTAATCAACATAGATGATGTTAAGAAGGCTACGATGCTAATTCACCGTAAAAGTACTGATGAAGAAATGAAGAAAGCAAAATCATCCTTTAGAAGTATTTTCCTCAATGTTCAACCTGAATCACTAGAGTATATGCTTGGGGAATACAATTCCTTTATTGGTTTTGAAAACGAAGAGAAACTAATAAAACTTGGAAACGACCCTAATGTCGCATTAGAAACAGTTACTCTTTTAAGTCATATGGCTTCTCTGTATAAAACCGCAGAAGAAGAGACAGGTAAGTGGTTCCCATTTGTTGACTTCATAGCAGCACTAAACAGACAAATTCAAAATCTTGATATTGTTCTAATTGAAACCGAATCCGGTTTTTGTGTTATTCGAAGGACAAATTATTGTATAATTCGTAATCACTAAAAAGGGACTAATGAACCTATTTTTATATATAGGGGAGTAGGAATATATTGGTGTCTGATACCAAATTCCTACTCCCCTATTCATTTTGTTTCGGTTGAAAATGTATTTTAACTGTTGTTAATAATTGACTACGTTGGTTGCTTCTAAAACTTCCTGAACTAGTCTTCCAGCTTTTACTAGATGTGCATGTTCAACTAACATATCAATTGTAATCTGCCTTTCCTCAATGCATGGTTGACACACAAGAACGGTACCACCAAATTCAATAAATGTATCGATAAGCTTTTTTAAAGGATCAAAACCTGCACAAAAAACATGTTCGTAACAACCTTTTTTACTCAAAAGCACTCCTGTGCCTTGCAAGATAACAGTGGCTGATACGTCCATTGCAAGAGCTGCATTCCCGCATATAAAAGGTAGGGATGCTTTTTCTGGGTCATCTGGACCATGTGTAGCAAATAAAACAATTTTTTCTTTTTTCTGATCGGCCATTATTCCACCTCTTTTTATGGTATAAATGATTATTAGATATTACTTATAACGACAATAACGACACAACGAGAGTAAAACGATATAGACAAAAACGTGCTATTTAAAATCTGGGCTGTAACTTTTTACTAAGTACTCAGATATATCATGAACAGAATGAGTTTCTGGAGTAACTCTTTTCAAATTTGCCATACAAATTGGACACGAAGTGATAATAGTAGAAGCACAATCGAGTAACTGGTCCACTCGTTTTTTTGCTATCAACAGTGATTTTTTAGGAAATAGAGATTCCAACGGTCCACCACAGCAATTTGCAAGAGCTCCAGAGAGTTCTGTTTCTTGCACTTCAATACCGATATTGCGCAACAATTTACGTGGTTGCTCCACAATACTTTCTGATCTTGCATACAAACATGGGTCATGGACTGTGACAGTTTCATGCAAATGTTGTACAACAGGAGGAGGATTTTCTGCAAGAATTTCCATATAGTTTTTCACTTCAATGTCAAAATCTTCGATATAATGTGGATATATACTTCTTACAATGTTGGTAGTATGAGGATCAATCGTAATTAATGTTTTAACATTATGCTCTTTCCAAACATTGTACACAAATTTTGCATGACGCTTAAAAGCATCATCCAAACCTTCATCATATGCTAGAGCACCAGAATAATAATCGTGTTCATACAAATAACCGAATTCACTTCCAGCTTTGTGTAGACATTCTACAATATTTCTAATAGGTTGATCATAAGCGGCTTTTTCTTTTGAGCTTGGAAAAGCCATAAATTTTGTGAGATTCAACATTTTATTAAAGAAACGACCAATCCCAAAAAACCGTGTAATCCATGAATCTTCGAATTTACCTAATTGGTGACTCATAGAATTAATAAATGGAATCAATTGATACATCTGCCCGGTGTATAGTATGGTGCTTCCACCATGAGGCAAGGAGAATCCATTGGACCAGTGCGTAATTCTTTTAGTGGACAACGGAAGTATGCTTCTCCGGCGGACAATATTGTCCGAAAAAATTCCTAAAGTGTTACCTATTGGTACAGGCATAAATTAACTCCTTGATAAGCCATAAACTTCTCGGTTAATGTAGGTACGTAGGGATCGAACATTTTCAGCAATATGCACGCCAGCAGGGCAATTTTCTTCACACATTCGACATAAAAGACACGAATAAATGTTGTTTACATTTTCCAACACTTTCTCTTCAGCTCCTATAAGAACATACCGGAACAATTGTCTAGGAAGCAAATTGATTTCCATAGGACAGATCGCCGTACACGTTCCACAATTGATGCATGCAGTGGCATTAAATTCACTACCAAGTTTCATTTGATTTAGAAACTGGCAGTTAATTGTTACGATT
Organism: Caldisericia bacterium; assembly: GCA_023146045.1. Lineage (GTDB taxonomy): Bacteria > Caldisericota > Caldisericia > UBA6126 > UBA6126 > JAGLCW01. Next base: position 16,945 of record JAGLCW010000019.1, on the reverse strand, counting down.
TTCTCATTCTTCTGTGAGTCTGTATTGGTAGTAATCATCAATTCTTCCTTTCGGCATACTAGTAATAGATCCATATCTCATCATAGCCATTACCCACATGACTACTTCACTTGATGGGACATTTAATGCAGCAGATATTTCAGGAATAGTAAGTGGTTTCTTTTTCAATAAATCCTTCAGTAAATGGTGCATATGCATTTCGTCTCTCAAAACTTCAGCTTGATTACGAAGTCTTTTTTTCTTCATTTGTTTCCTCGTCTATGATATCTACATTTTTTGCTAACGATTCAATCATGGAACTAATTTGTGTATTTGTATAGCCTTTTACGGAGATAGCTTGCGAAGGACAAGCGGGAACACATACTCCACCGCCTTTACACAGAATTGGTACGACTTCAGCAATCTTTTTATTTTCTATCTCAGTGATCTGAATCGCATTGTAAGGACAAGCCTTCAAACATTCTCCACACCACTCACACAAATTTGGATCTACTTCTGCCACCAAAGGTTCTAGGTTTACATATCCCTTTAACAAAAGAGCAGCTGATTTTGCTACAGCAGCCATAGAACTGGCGACACTTTCAGAAAGATTTTTTGGTCCCTGGCACGAACCAGCAATGAATACTCCATCTACAACAGTTTCGACTGGACGCAATTTTGGGTGAATTTCATTGAAAAATCCGTCTTGTCCAATAGGAATTTTCAAAACGTTGGCAAGTTGTTTATTGGTACGAGGAATCATACCTGTGACTAATACAACTAAATCACAATTCATTTTAATATTCTGATTACCAGTTAAAGAATCTTTGACAACTACTGTGCATGTATTGTTTTCAAAGGAAACAGAAGGAGGATATTCTTCATCGTAACGAAAATACAAAGATCCCTCTTCAAGAGATTTTGTATATAATAACTCATACTTTCCATAAGTACGAATGTCTCGATAAAGATGGAATTGATTAATCGTTTGATCAATTTCATGCACCTGGTTAGAAGTGTTAACGGTAGCACTACAGCAATACCGTGAACAGTATTGATGAGCAGACTCTCCCATCATTTTGTTTTGCCTTGAACCAACACAATAAATATAACAAATGGATTTAATCTGTTTTTTGTTGTACGATATCATTTTGGATCCATCGTCAGTTTGTGCTAATAATTCCTCAAATTCAGGCAATGTAACAATCCCTGGCAGACCGTATCCAAACTCACCTTTTGTTGGAGTATATGTCTCAAAACCAGTGCTAACTATAATACAACCAACTTTAAGCGAAAAGAAATGATCTTTCTTGACTTGTATTTTTACTGAAAAATCGCCAATATGTCCGTCTTTTTCAACTAGTTCAGCATTGGTTAAAAGCTCGATATTGTCTCTTTTTTTCAGTTCTGTTTCAAGTTTCTCAACTAATTCATATCCATTTTTGTTGCGGGGAAACATCTTTCCCCATCTTTTCGTCATTCCACCAACTTCTGGCTCTTTTTCAATGACATGAACACTGATTCCTATATCAGATAAAGACAGCGCAGCACGCATACCTGCCATTCCGGCTCCGATAACAAGGACATGTGGTAGCGTTTTAACACGTAATTTTTTCAAAGGTTTCGAATTCAAAGTTTTTGCAATACCAGCACGAATTAGTCGAAGCCCTTTTTTTGTTGCTTTTTGCATATCATGAGTATGAGCCCACGAACATTGTTCTCTTAAATTTACTTGTGTGTACTGATATTCATTTAAGCCAGCTCGTTTTGCCATGGCTCGGAAGGTACCCAAGTGAAGTTTCGGAGAACACGAAGCAACCACAATGCCATCCAAATGTTTTTCTTTGATGTCCTCGATTACCTTTTGTTGCCCTGCGTCTGAGCAAGTAAACATATTTACCATAGAAGAATCAACGTCTTTTTCTTTTGCTATTTCAATACGTAATCTTTCTGTATCGACAAAATCAGATATGTTGCCGCCACATTCGCAAATGTAGACACCTATTTTTTTTACACTCATGATGTTCGATCCGTTCTTTTCAGAAAAGATGCAACTTGAGAAGCTACTGCACCAGAATGAATAACTGTGTCAGGAATGTCTCGAACGGCAGTAGCAGACCCAATAGCAAATACACCTTCGATACTTGTCTTCCCAGGCTCAAGATCTTCATCAAGTTCTAGCACGTAGTTGTTTTCATCAATTTGAAGACTCTGGTCTGAGAATATGCTTTGTGCTCCAGTTTCTGGAATCATTCCAACGGAAAGAACTACCAGATCATGTTTAGCTTGCTTCATACCACCATCTCCTTCCATATCTTCATAGAAAACCGTACAGTCCTGTTGGTCATTTTCTTCAATTCTGGCTATTTTGCCTTTTTTGAAATAAATTCCCATTTCTTTTGCTTGCTGGTAAAATTCTTCGTAACCCTTACCAAAAGCACGTATGTCAATGTAGTAAATAGTGACATCTGCCAAAGGTAAAGAACCCATCAAAAGCTGTGCCTGTTTCAAAGAATACATGCAACAAACACGAGAACACAATCGATTGTCTACTGTTTTGTCGCGTGATCCAACACACAAAACAAAAGCAACATCGGAAGGAACTTTTCCATCTGAAGGTCGTATGACACCATTGTAAGGTCTTGTTGGAGCAAGAATCCTCTCCATTTGCACGGCGTCGATTACATTAGGAAAACGACCATATCCAAGCGCGGGTTTTTTCTTTGAGTCTACAATCTTAAGTCCTGTTGCAATAGCTACGGAACCAACGGTTATGGTCTCTTCTTTTGGAAGCATATCCAAAGAAATAGCATCAGCAGGGCATGCCGAAATACACTCACGACATTCAGAACATCCTGCACAATCCAAACATCGATTAGACTCTGTCATTGCCTCTTCTTCTGATAAAGTATGTTCGTATTCATCAAAAGACTTGATTCGATCTGAAGGCTCGGTTTTTGGAGTAATAATCGGCTTCTTTTCAGTTATTACGTTTTCATATTGAGAAATAATCGTATCTTGCTCTACCATAGGCAGTTTTTTGGGATATCGTGTTTTAGTAAGATCATTACCTTGAAGCCATTTATCAATAAAATAGGACGCACGTTTTGCTTGTCCTATGGCAGTTGTAATAGTATTTGGACCTGTGACAATATCACCTCCTGCAAAAACAAAAGATGTTTCTGTTTGGAGAGTCTCGGGATCAACTTTAATCGTTTTACCCATTTGGCACACTGGTATTTCATTGGAAAACATGGATGCATTAGTTTTCAATCCAACAGCTATAACTACAGTGTCAAAGGATTTAACAAACGTACTACTTTCAATCGGTTTGACAGATCGACGACCACTTGAATCTTCTTCACTAAGCTCCATGCGAACTAAATGAACACCAAGAGCATCTTGATCCTTTAATATTTTGGTAGCATTTGTTAGAAATTCAATTTTTATATTTTCTTCTAATGCTTCTTCAATTTCTTCATTATTTGCTGGCATTTCATTACGGCTTCTGCGGTAAATGATTTGTACGTCTTTTGCTCCCAACCTTTTTGCTGTACGAGCAACATCAATAGCGGCATTACCTCCACCAATAACAGCAACTTTTTCTCCTAATTTAATATTTTCGCCTTTGTTAATTTGTTTTAAAAAATGAACACAATCCCAAACATTTTTTAGTTTTTCTCCTGGGATTGACATAGATGCTCCACATTTATTACCTGCTGCTAGAAAAACCGCATCAAATCCATCATTTTTTAGTTTTTCAAAAGATGTTACTTTTGAATTTGTCTGAATCGTAACTCCTAAGGCTGTAATATTCTTTATATCACGATCTAAAATATCTTTTGGTAATCTGTATGAGGGGATACCCCACCTCAACAAACCACCGGGCTTTTCTTCTTCTTCGAATATGGTTACTGCATATCCAGTTTTTGCAAGATAATATGCAGCCGATAAACCAGCTGGTCCGGAACCAACAATGGCAATTCTTTTACCGTTTTGATTATCTGGAATTCCATACTCAGGTTCTTTGTATTTTTCGTAATAATGATCTACAAGGAATCGTTTCATTTTTTTTATGGAAAGGCTTCCATCTAAACCGGAACGTGTGCATTCTTCCTCGCATGGAGCATAACATGCCCTACTCAAGCAACCAACCAAAGGGGCATCTTCTACATGCTGGTGAAATGCTTCATCAAATTTCCCTGCTCGAATCAATGAAATATAGCCATGAGGCTTTACGCCCGCAGGACATGTATACGAACAAGGAGAAGTACCTATTTTATCAATGATTGCTTTTTTTGGGACAGCTTGAGGAAATGCAATATAAGCACTTCTTCTGGCAATTAAATCTGAATTAAATTCATCAGCTATTGCGACGGTGCAAGCTGTTTCGCAATCGGAACATCCTGTACATTTTGCAAAATCAACGAATGTGGGTTTTTTCAGAATGTTTACTTTAAAACCTTTATCATGGGAAACAATGTCAGTAACTTCCGAGTAAACTTTCATTGTAATGTTTTCATGATTCACAGTAGCTCCCATTTTTGGAGTTGAAATGCAACTTGCACAATCCAACGTAGGAAACACTTTGCTCAGTAAAATCATTTTCCCGCCAATACTTGCTTCTTTTTCAACAATCAATACTCGATATCCCATATCGCCAAGATTCAATGCACACTCCATGCCACCGACTCCACCACCAATAATTAGTACATCATAGTCCATTTAATGGCTCCAACTTCTTTTCTTCCGATGATTGCTGCAGTTTCATCAAAGCTTCAGAAAATTTAAAAATATGATCCACAAAAGATTCTGCACAAACAGAACATACGGCTGCCATTTTTAGTCGCTTCAAACTATACCCGTTTTTTTTCATTAACTCTTGGGTTTTTTCCACGACTTTACTGGTACGCTCTGTACAATCAGAAACAAATGCACAGTCAGATCCATCTGCAGCAATAAAAACACCATCAAAACCGTTATTTAGTGCGTCCAAAACCCATTGTGGATTCAACCCACTAGAACAAGGAATCGATATTGTAACAGCCCTGGGGGAATAATCTTTATGAGAACTTCCAGCCAAATCAATACCCATATCAGAAATTGTGTCTGTAGAAAAAACTAGAATTAGGGGTTTTGATTGTTTACCAGTTCGAGTAATAGACATTATTTACCTCTGGTAACTAAAATATGCCATACTCCAGACTCTTCATAATTTCCAAGGTATTCGTGACCGACCTTCTTGGACCAAAGTGGGATATCTTCACAAGTGCCTTCATCCGATGACAAAACTTCCATAATGCCGCCCATAGGTACCGCTGTCATTCCTCGTTTAGCTTCAAGAAGTGGACCAGGACAAGCAGAGCCACGTGCATCTACAACTTTGTCTACTTTAATTTTCTTTAATTCTTCTGTATCCATTTTTTACACCTTTCTAGATTGGTTTAACAACATAAAATATTTATATAAAACCACAAAATATAACATAGGACTATAAATCATGAAAGGCGAATTGTCAAAAATTTTAACAATTTTATTGTCACTTATTTGTTCTTTAAAACACTATAATTAATAAATTTGGTTTCTCTGATACCGATTACCATAAATCCATCTTTTACTTCATGTTCAGTTTGCAAAAACAACTGCTTGCCTTAACTATTAAAAGATAGATTGGTGTTCGTAAAAGATAACTCTTTGAAACTCATTGCTTTTTTTTTGTTAATGTGATTTAATTATTGTTAGTGATTATTAACTAACATAGGTGGTAGAATTTAATGAAAACAAAATCTAAATGGAATCTTATCGTAGATACTTCGATGTTCATTTTCCTCGTACCAGTTTTTTTTGGTAAAGGTTATTTACATCAAATTTTTGCCTGTGTGGTTGGCTTACTCTTCATTACGCACATTTTACTTCACTTAAAGCAAATCAATGCTCTTTTTTGCGCATGGATTAAAAATAAATCTACAAGAACAGTTATATTGGTAATTTTTTGTGTCTTTACAATTGCGCTAAGTTTTCTGTCAATAAAACTATCACAAAGGTTTGAACAGAGGCAGAAGATGCTTGAAAAAAATTCATCTATTCAAAGAATTCAAACTAGTCAAACAGACTTGAATCCATAATAAGTTACTTTTTTGATATCCCAGGTCCATTAAGAATACTTTTACCACCAGATATTTTTTGTACATTTATTTGAGTGGATATTCGTTCTTTTAATGCAGGAACATGAGATATTATTCCAATAAGTTTTCCATCTTGTTGCAAGCAAGCCAAAGTTTCTAATGCTGTTTCTAGCGCTTCATCATCTAACGTTCCAAATCCTTCATCTAAAAATAGTGAATCTACTTTGACTTTTTTACTTGACATCTTTGATAAACCCAGAGCAAGTGACAGACTAACAATAAAGCTTTCTCCACCGGATAAATTCTTTGTCGATCTAATTTCTCCGGCTTGATAATTATCTACAACGTCTAGCTCTAAAGGTTGTTCTTTATCGCGAATCAGAAGATATCTATCTGTCATTTTTGTTAATTGTATATTTGCATGACTTATTAGTAATTCAAAAGTAATTCCTTGAGCAAAATTTCTGAATTTCTTGCCATCTGCTGAACCTATCAATGAATGCAGAGAACTCCATTTTTCGAATTCTTTTTGTGCATTCATTATTGCTTTTTGATTAAGTTCGTTATTGTTTTTTTCTTCATTGTTTTTATCTAGCTTTTCTTGCAATGCACCCTTATTTGCTCCCAACTCACTTAGGGCTTTTTTTGAGTTTTCTAATTCTTCAATGAGAAAAGCAAGTGCTTTTTCGGTTAGGTTTTTTTCAACCTCATTATTATATATACTTGTTCTATCTTTTTTTCTTGCTCCAATGCTATTAAGTTTATGCTCGTAATTTTCCTTTTTGCTAATTAACACTCTCTTGTCTTCGCTAGACATAAGAGCTAAGAGAAATAAACTTTCGCCTTCAAAATTAGATATTTTCAGCCTATCAATGAAATTTATTTCCATATCATCTAGCTTTTTAGCTCTATCAATTATTTTTTCATTCAATGTGTTTAGTTGTTTTCCAAGCATTGTAATGCTTGTTTTAGTTTTTTCAGAATCACTTTCTTTTCTATTTTCATATGCTTGATAATTTTCAAGAATTGTTTTTTGCTTTTTTTCTTCTACATCTGTGTTTTTCAAACCAAATATTTCTTCTCGTTTAGCTTTTAGTCCATTTAATTCAATCTGGTACTTTTTACACTTTACTTTTTTATCTTTAATTACGGTTTCATAATTTTCTATTAAAGCCTTGTTTTGCTTTTGTTTTGAAGTCAAATCAATACAGATATTATCTTGTTCTTTTTTTACTTTTACTTTAGTTTTCCAGTTTTCTGATCGTTCTTCTAAATCAATCAGAATTGTTTTAAAATCATCTTTTTCATTTGTAACAAAAGGTTTCAATTTCGAAAGAAGTGTAACTTTTTGATTTTCTAAAACTTCTTTCTTTTCATTGAAATCTTTTTCGATGTTTTCAATTGTGCTTTTGATTGTAATTTTATTCTGACATAAAATATCTATTTTATTCTTAGCTTCATTCAATGAAACAAACAATTCTTTTCCACGAGTTTCTTGTTTTTTTAGCTTTTTATCTAGTTTTTCGACACTTTCAATTATGCCTTCAATTCTTTTAATTTCTTCATCTACTAAAGTTATTTCTGGAATATTTCCTTCAGCAAAAGGGTGTTGTATAGATCCACACAAGGGGCAAGGATTAGAATCCTGCAGTTTTTTTCTTTCTTCTTCGTAAGTGTATATTTTTTGAATCAAACCTTTTTGTTGGTTTAAGTGCATATGATCTGATCTATACTCTCTCAACAATTTTGAATCCAATATTTCATTAATTTCTGTTTGCGTTGATTCAATTACTAGCTTTATATCATTATATTTTTCTTTTTCCTTAGTGTGTAAACCAATTTGATCTACATACTTCTTCTCAGCATCAGAATACTTATTTTCTTCGAATTCAATTTTACTTTTCATTGTATTTAACATCTTAAAATCGTTGGTTATGTTCTTTATTCTTTCCCTTATTCCTGTTAACTCTACAATCAATTCTTCATCTGCACTGTTTTCATTAAAATAAATATCTATTTCTAAAGTTTGAGTTCTAAGGCTTGTAACTTTTTCTTTTATACCTTTTTCTTCTGTTTTGTAATTTAGAAGTTTTTCTTCATTCTTTTCATATTCTGTCATCAATTCACTTAAAACATTTTTATTGTTTTCAACTGAAGAGTCAATTTCTCTGGTTTCTTTAATTAATATTAATAAGAGTTCTAAAGCTTTTTCTTGCTTGCTTGTTTTGTTTTTTGCATCATCCAATTCTTTATTTATTTCTTTCAAGGATTCGTTTAAAGCTAGTAGTTGATTACTTAGTTCTTTTTTATTCTTTGTATCACCAATTTGCTGCTTTCTAACTTCTTTGAGCGTTGCATAGTCACTTTCAATTTCAGCAGCATTTTGTGCTATTCGCAATCTACTTTTGTTTTTTAAAAACTCGTCTTCGTAAACAATTAATTCTGCATACTCTTTGTCAATTAATTCAATTTCCTTAGAAAGAGACTCGATACCTTGTTTCCAGAGAATTAATTCGGCAGTTTTTGTGTTAGCATTTGAAATCATTCCTTCTTCTTTTTGTATATTTACAAATTGTAGAATTAGTTGGTTTTCTTCATCTTCTGTCATCAAAACTATTCCTGATGATTTCGCATTAAGAAGATCTATGTTGTTGCTTTCGGTTCTTTGCCTTTCATGAACTTTTTTAGAAATATCACTATAGATTTCTGTGCCTGTTATCTGTTCTAATATTGGAGCTCTTTCGTCAGCCTGTGCCTGCAAGAAGGCTGCAAATCCACCTTGAGCCAATAGCATTGACCTAGTAAATCTGTCAAAATCCATTCCAGTTTTTTGTTCTATGGCATTGGCAACATTTCGTTTTTTCGATTCAATTATTTCCTTTGAATTAGCATTTGATATTTCATGTTTCGATTCTTGAAGTTTTCCATTAGGTTTTTTCTGTGCTCTTCTTTGACTCCAGTGACAAAGATACTTTCCACTAAGTGTTTCAAATGTTACTTCTGCAAAACATTCTCCAGTTTGTCTAGACATAATTTCGTTACTGCTTTTTGAAATTGATTTTAACCTAGGAGTTCTTCCATAAAGAGCAAGACATATTGCATCTAAAACAGTAGATTTTCCAGCACCAGTTGATCCAACTATTGCAAATATGCCATTAGAACTATATTCAGGATTTGTAAAATCAATAACCCATGTTCCATATAAAGAATTTAGATTTTTAAATCGAAGCTTAAGAATTCTCATGCCAAAGCCTTTCTATTCTGCATTTATATCTTCTTCTTTAATAAGTTTTACAATTTCTTTGTATTGAGCTAAAAACTCTTCTTTTTTGTCTTCATCTACTTCATTTGCTTCTAAACAACGCATAAAGACATCATTAACATCTAAATCATCTAGAGTTTCATCTATATTTGTTCTATTCAAAACCTTGTCAATAATTCTAGTATTTTTTATACGCCTTATTTCCATTTCTGTATCATTTGTTTCTGATTCAATTTGGTTCTTTAAATCTGGTAAAATTTCTGTTCCTGTATATTCAATCTCTAACCATGCATTACTATTTTTAAGTTTCAATTCTTCGATTCGCGTAACTATTTCCTGTAAATCTCCAGTAATTGATACAAGCTTCTGAAAACAAGGAATTTCTACATCACTTATTAGCATCTCGTTATTTTTAAAATCTAAAAGGATTACTTTTTTAGTATTATTTGCCTCTCCAAATCCCATCGCTAAGGGTGATCCTGAATATTGACAAAACGTTGAACCGCCAACCTTTTGTGGAACATGAAGATGTCCCAAAGCCATATAATCAATGCATTTTGGGAAAACATCTTTACTCACATGTGCCAATGAACCAACATACAATTCTCTCACTCCATCACCCTGAACTGTTCTCCCGCCAGCAGCAAAAAGATGTCCCATTCCAATTATGGGAGCATTTACATCGTATTTTTCTTTTATATGTATTTGCTTTTTTAAAGCTATATTGCAAACACTTTCATAATGCTTTTGTATTCCAATTGCTAATTTTATATTTTTTTCGTCTATACTCTCACCTGCTTCTGCAATTCGAATGTCTTTATCTCTAAGATATGGCACTGCACAAACTATACATTCTGGTGTATTTGCTTTTTTCAATACAATAACTTCGTTGTCTATTTTTGATGACATTGATCCCACAACGTGAACATTTAATGTCTTTAACAGCTCTTTTGATGCATCAAGAAACGATGGAGAATCATGGTTACCAGAAATTACTACTATGTGGGAACAACAGTTTGAAGCATTACACAAAAAGCCGTAATAAAGTTCTTGCGCATAGTTGCTTGGCATGCTTGTGTCAAAAATATCTCCAGCAATCAATAATATATCAACACCTTTAATCTTTATTTGTTCAATCAACCATTCTAAAAAGGCCTCATACTCTGTGTATCTTTTTCTTCCGTACAGCGTTCTACCTAAGTGCCAATCGGAGGTATGCAATATTTTCATAACAACCTTTCATTTTATGCAAATCTTTCAAATGAAAAACATTCAGTATGCTTCGATCTGATTATAATTTGCAGCTATCTATATATCAACACTAGAGGCTGATAGTATCTTAATAAAGTGTTGATATTAAATATAAGTTAGTGTTGACTAATTTTTTTAGGTGCATATAATATTTTTTAGAAAGGATTAATCATGCAAAAGAAAAATATTACGATGTCACAAGAGGATTATTTAGAAGCAATCTTACGTATTTTCAATGAAAAAAAAGGAGTTCGCACAAAAGATATTGCAAATAAACTTGATGTAAAGAATTCTTCAGTAACTTCTGCTTTAAAGCATCTTTCGGTTGAAGGTTATATAAATTACGAGCCATATGGTATCATTTCTTTAACTGAAAAAGGTGAAACAATTGCAAATACAATATGGCTACGTCACCAAATAATGTATTTCTTCTTCCACGATATTTTACTTCTTTCCGATATAGAATCTAAAAATATTGCATGTAGTTTTGAGCATTCTTTCACAGATAATGCATTTGAGAAAATGTTAAACTATCTTCACGAAAATCATACTAATGAGCTAGAAGCTTATCTTAAAAATAGCGATATAGACAAAAAATATTTTTATTTGTACTGCAAAAATTGCAGAGAGTTGGATGCCTAATGAGACATCGGTTTTTTAATCATTTTCGATGCAAACATAATCAGTGTAGAGAAATTTGCCCTTTTAGAAACCCAGCAAATGACAATTCAATTTACTCATTCAAAATTGGAGATACTGTTCAAGTGATTTCTATAAAAGGTCCCAAAAGCATTCGAAGACATTTGATTTCAATTGGCTTACTACCAGGAACACTAATAAACATTTTAGAAAACAAACTTGGACAAACTTGTCTTGTTTCGTCAGAAAACAGAAAAATAACAATTGACCGTATAAGTGCTTATGCTCTAGTTGTAGTAACTAGTTAGTTTTTTTTACTTTAAATATTAGTTCTATCTAATATATTTAGGAGCGTATAACATGAAACTATCAGATATGACCACAGGGAAAAAAGGAATTGTGGTTGGCTTTTTCAATTGCGAACAGAAGTACCGCAGAAAGCTTCTTCGTATGGGTATTTTGAAAGGTGTTGAATTTACTTTCGTAAGAAAGGCTCCTTTAGGTGATCCGATAGAGATTAAAATTTGTGGTTGTTCGGTTTCTTTAAGAAAAGAAGAAGCCGAAGTGCTCAATGTAAAGGAGATTTAAGATGAAGATAGCATTGGTTGGTAATCCAAATTGCGGGAAAACAACAATTTTTAATGCACTTACTGGAAGTAAACAAAAAATTGGTAATTGGCCTGGAGTAACTGTTGAAAAAAAAAGTGGGTATTTTGTTCACCGAAATTCTAAATTAGAAATAATTGATTTACCAGGAATATATAGTTTCGACGACGACATTTCCGAAGACGAAAATATTGCAAAAAATTACTTGCTATCTGAAGATGCAAATCTGATTATTAACATTGTTGATAGTTCTCATTTCGAAAGAAACCTTTTCCTTACGTTAACACTTTTAGAAATGGGTGTTCCAGTAATAGTAGTACTAAACATGAAGGACTTAGCCAAAACCAATGGTATCACAATTAATCCAGACAAACTTCAAGCTATTTTAAAAACTCCGGTTGTTTCTATAAACTCAACGAATAATAATGATGTTTTGAAGCTAAAAGATATGGTTTTTAGTGCTTCTTCTGAAAAACCTCGAACCACTCATAAAATTAAATTTCGTGAATCAATCGACAAAGTTCTATCAAAGTGGGAAGTTAAAATTGATAATTACTTGTCAAACAAATCTTCAATTTCATCACGCTGGATAGCATTAGAATTGCTTCTAGAAAAAAAGGATCCTATACCTGGAAAACAAATTTCTCAAATCATATCAGTTGGAGAGGTAAACAAAGAAATATCAAATCTCAAAAATGAGTGGGAAGAAGAAATAGACGTTCTTATAGCAGAAGACATATATTCACAAATTAGGAATTATAAAAGTGAAGTCTGGGAAAAAACTAAATTCACACCTTCATTTTCAGATAAGTTTGACAATATAGTATTAAGCAGGTGGCTGGGAATTCCAATATTTTTAGGAATTATGTACTTACTATTTTGGGTAGTTCAACAATTTGCAGGAGCTTTTATAGATTTCTTTGATATCCTTGCTGAAACATTCTTTGTTACAGGTTTTGGAAATCTTCTTACTAGCATACATGCTCCAGGTTGGTTAACAACAATACTCTCAGATGGTGTTGGCACTGGTGTTCAAACTGTTGCCACATTCTTACCACTAATCTTTGTTCTGTACTTTTTCTTATCAATTCTTGAATCTTCTGGTTACATGGCACGTGCAGCATTTGTAGCCGATAGACTTATGCAGAAAATTGGTTTACCTGGGAAAGCTTTTGTGCCAATGCTTGTTGGTTTTGGGTGTACGGTCCCGGCGATACTAGCAATTAGAACGTTGGAAAATAAACGTGACAGATATATGGCAATTTTCATGACTCCGTTAATGTCTTGCGCAGCTAGATTGCCCGTTTATATTCTTTTCGCGGCGGCATTTTTCCCACATTCACAAGGTTTAATTGTATTTTCTCTATATCTAGTTGGAATAATTCTCGCTATGTTAACTGGTCTATTGCTAAAAAACACATTGTTCAAAGGAACTCCTTCTACTTTTGTAATGGAACTTCCACCATATCATATGCCGAAACTTGGAACACTTCTTAAACAAACTTGGGTACGTACAAATGTTTTTTTGAAGCGTGCTGGAATTACAATCGTTGTGGTTATGGCAATTCTTGGCTCATTAAATTCTTTTAAAGTTCAATCTGAGATAGGTAACTCAAATATCCCAGTAGAACAAACTGCTCTTGAAGTGATAGGAAAAGCGATTACGCCAATTTTTGAACCAATGGGGATAGAAAAAGACAATTGGCCTGCTTCAGTAGGAATACTAACAGGTTTATTTGCTAAAGAAGCAGTAATTGGAACACTTAGTGGAGTTTACAAACAACTCGAGTCTACTGGCCCCGAATCAGAAATTGAAGAAGCTGAATTTGAATGGAGCCTATGGGGAGGGATCAAGGAAGCATTTGGTACAATTCCAGAAAATGTTGGTTCAGCATTCCAAGGCTTTAAAGACATTTTTGGACTAAGTGACGTTGGCGGAACACCAGATGAAATTTCAGAAACAGTAAATGCAGATGTTGGACTTTTTAAACAATTACAAGATCATTTCGACAAAGGACCAATTCAAGCTTACGCATATTTACTTTTCATTCTTATATACTTCCCTTGCATTGCAGTTCTTGGAGCTATTAAAAAGGAATCTGGAACACTTATAACAATTCTTTCTGTGTCGTATTTAACAGTTCTAGCCTGGATCATTGCAACGCTCGTTTATCAAATAAGCATTGGTCATCAACTTATATGGATCATTGTACCAATACTGATGTTTACTGGGATATACATTTTATTTAACAAGATAAAAGTGGATACAAAGTGAATTTTTTAGCAATAAATCCAAACTACTCTCTCTGATCACTATTGAAGCTCCTCTATTATTATTTACATCACTTAACTGATGTAAATAATAATTCTGAGAAGTGCCTGATAAACTTAGGTGAATGAAAATTCTGTAACTTATTATTCACTTTTTTGTAACCATTTTGTCATTTTTTCTTGAGTCATTTCTGGAATCAGGTATAATATAAGTACATTATACGCAAAGGAGGCGGAACGATGACAGACAGAGAAAACGTACACAGTGTAACCAGCAAAGTAGCGTTAAAAAAATCTTTCTTTAATACTCAATACTGCCATTTAATTTTTACAGATCAACGAATCATTGTGGCACACTACGATCCAGGAAAAGCTTTAGATGAATACAAACAACAGCTCTCGAAAAAAACGAAAAGCGAAGATAAAAATACTTTGCTTCTAAAAGTTGGAATAAAATTTCGATCTGCCGTTAATTTTCACCAAAGGTATTTGTGTATGACACCAGAAGAAATTGTAAATGATGACCCAGCGAATTTTTCCATTCTACCTAAAGACATTAAAAGTCTTGACTTTCTTAAAGGTGGATCGTGTAAAGATGAAGATGGTTTTGATACGCATAATCCAGACAAACTATATATTGTGCTCAAAAAGAACGGTAAAAAGAATTTTTATATACGATCATGCTTTTTTTGTGAACTATGTGACGCATTAAATCAGATAATTCCTGATGCAAAAATTAACGAATGCAGAGTTACCTACAGATGCTGATAAAGGATGTGATACATGGCTCATCAGGAAATACATTCTGAAGATGAGATAAATTCCGCATATAACATTGGACTAAAGCGTTTTGAAGGATATTCTCCTTTTGAGATTGAGGTTCTTTTAAACTACACTTTTGATTACTCTTTTGAGGACATTAGCCCCATAAAGTTAAACAAACTAAATGAAACAGAGTACCTTCAGGTTCCCATACTCAACCAAGTTATTTATTTATGTAACATTATTTTTTCGAATAATGAGTTAAATTTAACAAAAAAAGGGAGCCTGCAGAAAGCTGTCGTACTTGATATTTACAACCAGGGGATACTTAAAGATAAATACATAGAAAGTGGCTTGGTGTCTTTACAAAAAGAGAAAGACGCTTTTTCAATAAAATTTACAAAAGACTTATTATTGATGACTCATATTGCTAAAAAGCGTTACAATAAAATTAGTTTAACAAAGAAAGGTGTCCACCTTCTAAAAAACAAAGGTGAACTACTAAAAACTCTGTTTAAAGCAATTGGCTATTATGTAAATTGGGATGAATATGATAGATACGGTAAAAACAATATTAGTTCTTATGGGTATGGCTTCTCAATAATTTTACTTAATAGGTTTGGAACTAAGAAACATAAATGTTCTTTTTATGCTAATAAATATATTTCCGCTTTCCCATTTGTGGAAAAATCTTTCTTTTCACAAGATTACGGCAACAAAAAACAAGATATTCAAAATTGTTACACTTTAAGAACTTTCGACCACTTCACTAATTATTTTGGAATAACAGAGACTTTTCAAAAAGATGTTGATTCAGAAAAATATGTAACAAAGACACCTTTGTTTGGTTCACTATTCAGCATATCTTCTCATAGCAAAAATTTATTCTCTTTAGATAATATATCTTTTCTTAGATTAGAAGCAGATATTAAAAACTCTTAAACAAAACGAAGGACATGAATTGTTTAATATTCTTTTTCTAGAATTAGTCCATTGGATGAATCGTATAGGTGCAAGGTGTCACCGGAGTTATTCCATATTGGTTGTGTAAAACCAGCATATATTTCATTGCTTTTATTCTTACCTAATCCAGTAAAAACCTTACACTTTTGGTTTGGTTTGATTGTGGCTCTTGGAAAAATAAACTGATTAAAAGCTTCGTCGTAAAAATAAAAGTTTTTAAGGTTTATTGATTTATCAGATACATTTTTAAGTAAAAACCATTCTCCATTTATGTTATCTCTATCGTCACCATCAGCGTTATAGTTAATCTCTAATACCTTAAAAGAATCTTTATAGTTTGAGTTTTTAAATATGTTCATTTTATTTTTTCTAGCAATATCTTCAGCTTTTTCTATCTGAGTTTTGTATTTTATGTTTGGTTTCCTGAAATTCTCTCTTGCTAATCCATGTTCGACGATCATTTCATTAACAAAGCCTTCGTCGGTAAAAACATAAGCCAATGTTCTTCCAAACACATCTGTTTGCTCTTTGTCATACTCAAGGTAAACTTCTTTTCCATCCAGAAGTTTTATGTTTAACTCCTTTGCTTCTTCGTACAGGTGTTGTCCTTTTTCTGGGGTATTAATGCCTAAATATCTTATTTTTTCACCACTTGATAATACAATAGTATCACCATCAATTACTCTTAAAACATGATTTGGTGATGCTGTGCATGAAATAAGTGCTATCGAGATAAGCAATAAAGATAACAGCTTAAAATATTCTAAATATTTTTTCAATTTATTATCTTCCTTATTGCTTCTCCGTAATATTTTGGCAGATTAATAATTGATGAGCTCCATGATGTTTCATTTTCTTCCATTAGTTGAGCAGCAATACTGTGCACAGTAACTGCTAATTTTGAAGCATCCATTGGAGAGTACTTTTGAGCTAAATAACCGGCAATAGTTCCGGCTAAAACATCTCCAGATCCACCTTTTGCTAATGCTTGAGTCCCAAAATAGTTTATAAATATTTCTCCTTGTGGGCTAGCAATGACAGTAGATGCTGATTTCAAAACAATGTATGCGTTCCATTTTTTAGCATA
>JAGLCW010000189.1 GCA_023146045.1 Caldisericia bacterium | reverse complement strand
TCAATTCCCCATCTTTTGGCATAAGTCTGTACAATTTCTTCGTCAGTTAACGAAATATCCGTTGACAGAAAAGCCAACCATTCCTGTTTTTTATTACGGTTTCTTATGAACACAATCTTTACAAAGCCTTCTTCTGTTTTATCAAAAGAAGCTTTTACTACAATTGATCCCAATATTTCTTCACTTGTCTCTGATGATTGATTCTTCAGTGACTTGCTTCTTTTATCAGTATTTTTGTTGTTACTCTTTTTACTCTTCATTACAGAATACAGCTTTTTAAGATTATAGAGTTTGCCATTGTATTCATAGTAAACCCTTAGCATCTTCTTGATTCTACATATGGAGTGTACATTGAATGACTTCAATAGATGAAGATAAAACCTGGGAAAACCAAACCAGCTGTCATAAAGAATAAAAGAAGGATTAAGACCAGATTTCAGTGCTCTATGAATCAAATTAATAGATGCACTGTTCTTATCCATAAGAGATTCTTCTCTTATCCTTGAATCATGAGATCTGTGATGAAAAACACTATTGTTGTTTGAAATGGAACGATCCTGAATTAATTGCTTCTTATTGCTGTGTAGTGAAAATGCAAGCGGAACCTTAGAATTACCATCACTCCAAAGTAATGTTAATAATGCATAACCACGAACACATTTATTTTGAACATGATCATGAACCCAGGATAAAACTCTGCTTTTTTACTTCTTTCTCTATGAATTATTGAATCATCAAGAATAAATACTTCTTTTCTATCATTAGTTAATGGATTAAAAAACTTCTTAATCATACACACAGATAGATTGAGTAAAAAAGAAGTCCACTGAAATGAAGGATTAGCAAGAAATCTATACATTACATCTTTACGAAACTCAATTACGTTTTTATGTAGTGTTAATGTTCTATGTCCAGTATGATGATGAAAAGGTAATAAAAATAGAAACTGAAACACCTTAGAAACTGGTACACCCTTTTGTTTCTTTATATGGGATTTTGAAAACAGAGAAGCAATGTGAAACTGATGAAAAAAAGTCTGATAAGTGGTATTCATTTTTCTGTCATTTCTAAAATTTTCTTGTATACTTGTGTTCATGAAAGTATCCTTCTTTTGTATTGGTTTTGTTTACTAATTATTATACAAAATTATCGGATACTTTCAAGTTTTTGTTAGTGTTTATGACGTGTTAGCCGTATTAATTATCTGCGAAGTTTGAGTGAATAACATTATACTATGTTGAACTTAATTATTGAAGTGAAGAAATTATAATGTTTTATCCATATGAATGTGGAAAGAGCCTTTAAATTGTTTACTTTTACTTACAACCCAAAAAAGAGTGAAGATCAGGAATGACAATTGACGGTTTCGCCTTTGCGTGGTTTAAATTGTTTACTTTTACTTACAACCCATAAAACATTTCAACTTGGAGGTTGTTATATGAAGAAAAGTATTGTTGTTATCGCTTTAGTGTTGATTGTAGTTGTAAGTTTGCCTACTTTAGCAAAAGTAAGAAATCTAGATGTCAATATTGCTACAGATAAAAGAAGTGTTCATTTTTCTACTACTGAAACTTTTATAATTTCAGATAGATACTATGTTCAATTTGGAGAAGTAACAGAAAAGTTAGGTTTAAGAGTAGACTGGGACGGCGATGAACATAAAATCACTATCCATCAATTGAACGGTATGAGATTGAGTGCAATTCGCGATGACTCTGTTTGGTATATCAATGACCTTCCCTATTATTACTTGGACAAGAGTTTTTTTATTATTAAGGGTAGAGCTTACGCACCAATTAGAGTTTTACTTGAACCAATCTGTCAGATTCAGTTTATAAGAAATGAGCAAACCGATACAATTATTGCTAAAGAAAACAACATGTACTACAGAACAAAAATTCTTTCAGAAGATTCTGAAATAATCATCAATTACAAATTGTACCCACTTAAAACAGATTTCATTAAGCAAAACAAAGAAGTATTTGTTCCCTTGCGAGAATTCGTTGAATTGATAAACGGAAAATTGGAATATCATCAAACCTCAGAATACAGCAGTCCAGAGATAAAAATCATACCATCTGCCATAAACAAAGAAATTGCACTTTATCCAGCAAAGAATCAAGCAATCCTGTTCAACAATGATACAAAAGAAGAAGAAATAATCTCGCTAACCCAAAAATTGATACAGAGAAATGGATATTATTTCATTGGTAAAAATGACCTTATCTTGATACTACAGGCAGAGGAAGATTGGTACTTAGATTCAGATGTAAATACATACTTCAACTTTGAGTTTTAGGATCATATGATATGGTTTACAATCGTTCATGATCTTATATCTTGTAAAAATTTCCAGAAACATATACAGCTTAAATTCATCCTATTCATAGGAAGGAATATTTTGAATGTTGATTTAATAAAGATAATTACCCCTCAATAGGGGTGTGTGAGGCTGATGGTAGAATAGGTGGAATTCCATAAGGAGTTCCACCTATTCTAAGAGAGGGCGCGAATCTTTCGATGTAATAATGCTCAAGCATTCCTTGTATTTGTCAACTCAATAACGGGCCAGGGGGGAGCGGACATAACCTTCTCTCAATTAGAGTCCAAGATTATGTCCGCTCATTCTCATCCAACTATTTGAAGATCAGTCCCGTCTGTGTGGATTTTGTAAAACTCTTCGTTATCATAAACATCCTCTTGAAGGAAATAAATCCAATCTCCAACAATATTTATCTGCCACATAAACTCACCATCTGCTAATACCGTGTATTCACTCCCATCTGTGCGTATTTTACAGAGTTTGTATTCCCAATGCTCATAGTGCCTATTTTCATTGAGAAAATAAATCCAATTGCCTTCAACATGAATATCAACAGATGGTGAGTTTTCATACAAGATAGTACGTTCACTTCCATCTGTACGTATTTTGTACAATACACCATGATCTTTATTTTCCTTAGTATAGTATATCCAATCATCTACAACATTTAGAAATAACACCGAATCTTCATTTAGGTATGTGAGTTCAGTTCCATCTGTACGCATTTTGTAAATATTGTTACCACTGTCGTAATTATTTATACAGTAAATCCAATCTCCAACAACAACAGGTTGCCATAGTGGACTATCATTCAATAAAGTACGTTTTGTCCCATCTGTGCGTATTTTGTAAATTCTATAATCATCTTCAATAGAGTAATAAATCCAATCTCCGATAACACTAATGCGGATTGCATAATCATCACTTAAAAGAGTTTTTTCTGTTCCATCTATACGTATTTTATAGAGTTTATTATCTCCATAAAAGTCGCTGTAATAGATCCAATCACCAATAACATTGATGTAATATGCTGCATCGTCATTTAAAAGAGTTTTTTCTGTTCCATCTATACGTATTTTATAGAGCTCTCGATCCTCATTTATATTACTGTAATAGATCCAATCACCTTGTTTAGATACTAGTCCAAAATTAGCAATATTACTTGTTGTATTACCTCTTTTGTTATCGCTTGAATCAATTGTTCTACAACACAATAATGAACCACAGATTAAAGGCAATAATAACAAACAAACAAATTTACTTTTTTTTCTGTAATCTTTACTCATTTAATATTTCTCTCCGTTCTAAACTATATTGTGTGGACAAAATTTTAGAATCGTAGATTTTGTCCACACAATATAGTTGTAATGTCTTTTTTATCTCAGCGTATCTATGTAGTCTAGATACTTATCAACAAGATCATCATACCTACCATCTGTCCATTTAAAGTATTTGCAATATTTTTTTATACGCTTTCTATTCTTTTTGGTTATTTCATCTTCTCCTCCCCCATTATAACGTCTTGCAGACTCTAACCAAAAACCAACACTGCCAAACTTAAATTTTTTACTTTCATAAGTTAACACTAAGTCTGCTTTTAAGAATAATATACCAACACCTGCAATAGCAGATAAAAATTGGCTTTCATTAAGAGTCTTATAGCTTAAATAGCCATCACCGGAGTTAAAGCCAGCAAAATATTTTGATTTCTTATTACCTTCATATACATTACCATGTTCATCTTCAGAATCGTTCCAATGACCTTCATTGGTGTTTGATATATTGTATTTTTCATCATTTTTTATTCCACCTCTAGAAACTCTCTCTTCTCTAATCATTGCTTTCATGAGATTTGCAACCCCAACTAAATCCATTACACCGGTAGCACCATAAATTGGCATTGTATATCCAGATCTTTCATACATGAAACTTACAGAAAAACCAATCATTCTATTTAGATCAACTGGACTGATCCCTTCTGCGCATGTAATCAACCCAATTTTTTTTGATATCATCTTTGATGCTATAAACCCTCCAATGATGGAATGTTTCATCCACTGGTAATATTTATCATCACCCGTATATTCATTATTAAAAGCATCCCAGCACGAAGTTTCTCCGCCA
>JAGLCW010000188.1 GCA_023146045.1 Caldisericia bacterium | reverse complement strand
GATGATTATCTTGCTTGTATAGTTGACTATTTCGGTCAATCTGACCAGTTGTATTGATTCAAACTGACCACTTGTATCAGACCAAACTGACCAATTAAACTTTCTACCAAATATCTGTTATTTGTAGTTTATTACAATGGCATTTATTCTGCAAGTTATATTTACTCTTTATCATTTATAGTGGATTTTTTTCTTCTCATACTACCCCCTTTAATATCTATTCGATACGATTTGTGCAATATTCTGTCTAGACAAGCATCAGCTATTGTTGGATCTGCAAATAGTTCATACCACGAGTTAACAGGAAGTTGGCTAGAAATTAGCATAGATCCTATTCGTGTTCTTTCCTCAACTATTTCTAAGATATCTCTGCCTGAAGCTTCAGAGAATGGAGCAATACCCCAATCATCTAGAATTAAAAGATTGGTTTTACGCAATGTTGATAACAGCTTATTGTAAGTCCCTTCTTGTTTAGCAATATTCATATCAATAATAAGTTTTGGAACACGAATATATTGAACTGTGTAATTCCTTCTACAAGCCATATTGCCTAACGCACAAACAAGGTATGTTTTACCACATCCAGTTTTACCAGTAATAAGAACATGATTTTGTTCTTGAATGTAAGTACATTCTCCAAGGCGCAGAATAGTTGATTTATCTAGTTTTCGTTCCTGGTCATAATCAATATCTTCTAAGCATCCATTATCAGCTAATGAAGCTTTCCTAAGTAATCGCTTCAATTTACGGTTTTGCCTTAATTGCCATTCAGCATCAACAGAAAGACCAATAATCTCTTCAGTAGTCAAACTTTGTGAATCAGGACTTTCAAGAATTCTCGTGCAACAATTAGACATTTCACTTATATGCATTGAAAACATTTTTTCAATAGTTTGCTTATTAAGCATTTTCTATTCTTCCTTTCCGTAATATTTACCACCTCTAATGTTAGAGTGTTGAATAATTTTGTGTGAATTTTTGAATCTTTCTTTTTTATCTAGGTTGGCTTTTAAAATCTGTTCTACATAGCTTGATCCATAACAGGTAGCGTCTATTGCCATTTGACATGCTATTTCAAATCGTTCTTTTCCATATAGTTTGTAAACCCTACGAAGTCCCATACAACTACGATAATGCTTTTGTTCAACAGAACTTCTGTCAAATATTTTAATTACCATATCGGCAGTGTGTGGTCCAATTGTTTTTGACCATGTTACAAATTGTTCTTTGTCCATGGTAGCGTAAAATTTGTGTTTTTCTGGCATGTGGCTTACATCTGTTATGTATGTGCGGATAATTTCTGTACTTCTTTTATGGCTTGCTATCCTCAATCCTTTTTGGAATATTTCAATGATGTTTTTAGTAGTGCGAACGTCTACTTTTTGATAAGCATATATGTATGGAACACTATAGTAACGTTTTTCTACTTCAACGTGGTAGTCAGAATTAACTTTTGCTGTTTTCCATTCCGCATATTCGTATCTAATGGCAGGGAGTGGTCTCATCTGTGGATAATCATATGTGATAAATTCACTTTTTCTGCTTCCTTCTCTTTTTTGAAATGGTTTTTCTGAATACTCTTTTAATTTTTCTTTAATTGCTCTGTTAAGATCAGCAAGATTGAAAAATACTTGTTTTCTTAATGCAGCAATAATCCATGTTTCTATATCTCGGACCGTGCTTTCTACTTTTGCTTTGTCTCTTGGCCGCCTAACTCTTGCTGGGATAACAGCACAATCATAATATTGTGCAATTTCTTGGTACGTTTTATTTAACGAAGGCTCGTAGTAGTTAGCTTTGGTAACGGCTGATTTGTCATTATCAGGAACAAGGATTAATGGAAGTCTACCCATATGTTCAAAAGCATGAACATGACCACATATCCAATTTTCCGATATTTTTGAATTGAATGCTTCTACATAAGGATATCCACTCATACCCATCGCAGTTACAAATAAATATGCAGGTTGCGTTTCTCCTGTTTCTCGATTAATAACCTGCATAGGATCTCCACACCAATCGATAAACAATTCCTCT
>JAGLCW010000187.1 GCA_023146045.1 Caldisericia bacterium | reverse complement strand
CACAAAATTCTTTGTCCTCTGAAGAGCATAAATATACAAATTGGCCTCTTCAACGTATGGATGCACAAAATGACATTCCTTTTAGATGCTAAAAACTTTAAAGCTGGTACTTATCACGGAACAGTTACATTTGAAGGAAATGACCAAATCATTGAAGTCCCAGTAACCATCCAGTGCATTGTGTGGATTACTTTCTATATTGGCTCTAGAACAGTAGAAGTAAACAAAGTAGAAGAAACTATTTCATCTGCACCTTTCTTGTATGAAGGAAGATCGTATGTTCCAGTTAGGAAATTGGTGGAATCTTTACCTTTGATTAAATATTTAAAGAATTCTGAAATGATATGGGATCCAGTAGAACGTAAAGTAACAATAAATGTTGGAGAAAAAAAAATTGAGCTTTGGATAGACAACCCAATTGCAAAGATAAACGGTAAAGAAATTCAAATTGATCCAAAAAATGACAAAGTTTACCCTCAAATTAAAGAAGGTAGAACTTTTCTTCCACTTCGCTTTACAGCAGAAAACCTAGGGTACCAAGTAGAATGGGAAGCTTCTACCCAAGCTATTCACCTGAAGTATATTGTAAAAGAGGAATGAAAGAATAGCATGAAGTTTCCTTATCAAAGGGAATTTCATGCTATATTACGATTAAATCTTTATTAATTCTGGATTAATAACTCTACAATTGAAATATCACCACTTTGATTTCTTGTTAATAGCCATACCTTGTCATTTTCAATGATAGGATAAGACAATATTGAGCCTTCAATAAGATTTTCTGTGGTAACAGTTTGTCCAGTTGCTCTATCAATGACAGCAATCCACGTTGGTTTTTTACTCACCTTTTTGGTTGTTACTATAATATTATCGCCTATTCCAGTTATAGTCTGAAGATTTTTTGTTAATGAGTATTCTCTGACCAATAAACCATCCTTAGAAGACAAGACAATTATTTTAGGGATGTAACAATTATTCCAACGCTGATAGGCTTCAATATACATGCTAATTTCTTTTTCACTAACAGACACTAATGGATTTAGTAATGAATTTGGATCTATTGTATAGGGAATTTTTTGGTTCCATAACCTGTTTCCATTATCTGAATTTAAGCATTGAATTGTTAGACTTTTAGAATTAATGTCTGTTCTGATCATTATTATTCCATTTGATGTACATATAGGATTACTGTACATTATCCCATTTTGATTCACAGTGGGTAAATCATGTTTCCAGAATAATTTCTTTGACTTTGTATTAATACAACACATCGAATACTTAGCTTCCTGATCAAGAAT
>JAGLCW010000186.1 GCA_023146045.1 Caldisericia bacterium | reverse complement strand
TGCTTGGGAAGAATATTCTTGGATCTGAATTTAGTTTCAACCTAGAAATTCGCATAGGAGCTGGTGCATTTGTTTGTGGTGAAGAAACGGCTCTATTGAATTCCATAGAAGGTAAACGTGGTGAACCTCGCAAAAAACCACCATTCCCATCTACAAAGGGGCTATTTGGTAAACCAACTTTAATAAACAATGTTGAGACTTTCGCAAATATTCCAGTAATTCTAGCAAAAGGTTCTTCATTCTTTAATACTATTGGTATTGAAGGGAATCGTGGTACTAAAGTGTTTTCTTTAGCTGGTCACGTGCGCACTACAGGTCTTATTGAAGTTCCATTGGGCATTAGCATGAGAAAAGTTGTTTACGAAATTGGTGGTGGTGTACCTGGTGGTAAAACTTTTAAAGGGGTACTCATGGGTGGACCATCTGGTGGTGTTATACCAGCATCACAACTAGACGTACAAATCGATTATTCGTCACTAAACAAACTTGGAGCAATAATGGGTTCTGGTGGAATGATAGTTATGGATGAATCTAGTTGTATGGTTGATATCGCAAAGTTCTTTCTGAAATTTACAGTTGATGAATCTTGTGGTAAATGCACACCATGCAGAGAAGGAACACGCCAAATGTATCAAATTCTTGACCGCATCTCTCATGGAGAAGGCGTTGAGGGTGATATAGAAAAATTGGAAAGTCTTGGTGAAGTAATTCAAGAAACGTCTTTGTGTGGTTTAGGTCAAAGTGCACCTAATCCAGTACTTTCGACCTTAAGATGGTTTCGCGAAGAATACGAAGAACATATTAAATACAAAATATGTCCAGCTGGTGTATGTACTATGAAACAAAACAAATCTAAGGAGGAACTCTGCCGTGGAAGAAAAAAAACATCTTCTAGAACAACTACATGAAATTCAAAACAACGATGATAAACATTATCTCCCGAAAGAAAAAGTAGTTGAACTTGCTAAAAAACATGGTTATGATCTAGCACAGGTTTACGGAGTGGAAACATTTTACACAATGTATTCTACAAAACCACGAGGAAAACACATTATTAGAATTTGCGAAAACCAATCGTGTCACATGGCTAACTCAAAGAAGCTTATTAGACACATGGAGGCTATACTTAATATTTCTGTTGGTGAAACGACAGAAGATGGTTTCTTTACACTAGAATTAAGCAGTTGCCTTGGAATGTGTTCTGTTTCCCCTGCAATGATGATAGACGAAGTACCTTACGGTAATCTTACTGAAGATCGCATTGATGAGATTTTAGCTACTTATAAGGAGGACAAATAATGAAATTCTATAGAACACACGTCCTCGTAGCTCAAGACACAAAAAGCATACTTGCTGGTTCAAAAAGAATTGAAGAAACTCTTATAGAAGAAATAAAGCTTGCTGGTCTCGAAAACGAAATTAGAGTTATCCCAACTGGTTCTTTGGGATACAGCGAGAACAACCAAGTCGCAATTGCAATTTATCCAGACAATATCATTTATGCGCCTGTGCTTACTAGTAGCGTAAAAGAAATTGTTGAAGAACATTTTTTAAAAGGTCGCATAATAAAAGCATTAGCACATCCAATGAAACACAAAGAAATTTCCATGGAAGAGCGTACTTCTGAAAATCAACTTAACATAGATGTTCAGAAGAGAATAATTTTAAAAAATGTTGGTCAAATTAACCCAGAAAGCATCCATGAGTATATTGCTGCAGATGGATACATGGCACTAGAAAAAGCTCTTTCAGAAATGACACCCGAGAGTGTTATCGAAGAAATGAAGACATCAGAACTTAGGGGTCGTGGTGGAGCTGGTTTCCCAACTGGTCTAAAATGGCAGTTTACTCGCCCAAACCCTGGACCAACAAAATATGTCATCTGTAACGCAGACGAAGGTGAACCAGGAACCTTTAAAGATAGAGAAATCATGGAAGGCGATCCACACAAAATGGTAGAAGGTATGATATTGGCTGCATATGCAGTTGGTGGTACCGATGGATATATCTATATTCGTGGAGAGTATAATTTATCGATAAATCGTCTTCAAAAAGCAATTGATGCTTGTTATGAATATGGTTTACTTGGTAAAAACATTCTAGGAACAGATTTTAGCTTTGATCTTTGTATACATACTGGAGCTGGAGCATATATTTGTGGTGAAGAAACTGCATTAATAAACTCTATTGAAGGTAAACGAGGTGAACCTCGCAAAAAACCGCCTTATCCACCATCACAAGGACTATGGCAAAAACCAACATTAGTAAATAATGTTGAAACATTTGCCAATGTTCCTGCAATAATTAATCATGGTGGAGAATGGTATAAAACTCTTGGAGTTGAAGGTTCATATGGAACTAAACTATTTTCACTCATGGGAGATCTAAATTGGAAGGGTACAATTGAAATTCCATTTGGAACAACTATTGGCAAAATTGTTGATACAATTGGTCATGGAGTTCGTTACGATCGCGTACTAAAAGGTATTATCCTTGGTGGTTCTTCTGGTTCCCTAATAGTTCCAGGTGAGTTAAATACACCTATTGACTTCCAATCTTTATCAAGAATTGAAGCAGGGCCTGGCTCTGGATCAATTCTTGTCATGGATGAAACAAGATGTATAGTAGATATTTGCCTTAACATTGCTGAATTTTTCAGGCATGAATCTTGTGGCAAATGTACACCTTGTAGAGAAGGTAATGCACAAATTTGTCATTTATTAGAAATGATATCTTATGGGTATGGATTACCTGAAGATCTAGAAAAGCTAGAAAGAATAGCAAATACAATGATGGAAACATCATTCTGTCCATTAGGACAAACTGCTCCATCTGTTCTACTACAAGCTTTGAAAAAATTCCGTGGAGAATTTCTAGCACACATTGATGAAAATATTTGCCCCGCTGGGGTATGCGAGATTAACTTCGTAGAGGAGGAATGCAGCTGTGGATAATAAAACTGTAACCATTAAAATCAACGGCGTCGAATACACCGTCGACGGCGGTTCCACCATACTGGAAGCCTGTCGAAAAGCGGGAATTGAAATTCCCACATTGTGTTATATGGAAGATGTTTGTGATGAAGGCTCATGTGGTATTTGTGTCGTAGAAGTATTAAAAGCCAGAACACTCCAACGTGCTTGTATAACACAAGTATTTGAAGGAATGGATATAAAAACAAATACACCAAAAGTTAGATTAGCTAGAAAAACAATTGTTGAGCTCATTTTAGCAAACCATCCAAAAGATTGCTTAAATTGCTCTGCTAGCGAAATCTGTGAACTTAGAAAAATTTCTTATGATTTAGGCGTAACTGAAACTCCTTTCGAGCAAACCAAAGAACTCGATCTCCCTTTAGACTTAACTTCACCTGCAATTGTTAGAGATCTAAACAAGTGCATACTTTGCCGTAGATGTGTTAAAGTTTGTGAAGTTGTTCAATCAGTTAATGTAATTGACATAGCCGGTCGAGGAATAAACAGCAGAGTAAGTTGTTTCATGGATAAAGGTATTGGAGAATCTTATTGTACCAATTGCGGACAATGCATAAAAGTTTGTCCAGTTGGTGCATTAACAGAGAAAAGCGACATTGGTCGTGTTTGGGATTATTTATCTGATCCAACAAAACATGTTGTAGTTCAAACAGCTCCTGCAGTTCGCGTTGCAATTGGTGAAGAATTTGGAATGCCGGTTGGCTCACTAGTAACAGGTCAAATGGCTGCTGGTCTACGTAGATTGGGATTCAATGGTGTTTTTGATACAGATTTCTCAGCTGACCTTACAATTATGGAAGAGGGAACTGAATTCCTAGGTAGACTCACAAAAGTATTAGGCGGAGAAGAAGCATCGCTACCTGTAATTACTTCCTGTTCACCAGGTTGGATTAAATTTATTGAGCATTACTATCCAAAATGCCTTCCAAATGTTTCATCATGCAAATCACCTCAACAAATGTTTGGTGCAGTCTCAAAAACTTATTATGCTGAAAAAATGGGACTAGACCCAAGAAATATAATTTGTATTTCTATTATGCCATGTACAGCTAAAAAATATGAATGTTTGCGTCCAGAATTGGATGATGCATTTGATCATTGGAAAGACAAACTAATGCTCAAAGATGAAGACCATTTCCAAGATGTAGATGCCGTCTTAACTACTCGTGAACTTGGTAGAATGATGAAAGAAGGAGGAATTGATTTCGTTAATCTTCCTGATGAATCATTTGACTCTCCACTTGGAGAATCTACTGGAGCAGCAGTAATTTTTGGTGCTACTGGTGGAGTTATGGAAGCTGCACTTAGAACAGTGTATGAAGTCGTAACAGAAAAACCATTACCAAAAATTGAACTGGAAGCAGTTAGAGGAATGCAAGGCATTAAAAAGGCTGATGTGCCTTTAGTAAAACCAGATGGAACTGAAATAGTTGCTAAAGTAGCAATAGCCTCAGGTTTGGGAAATGCACGTGTTCTTTTAGAAGAAGTTAATAATGGAACAAGTCCATACCACTTTATTGAAATCATGGCTTGCCCAGGTGGTTGCCTAAATGGTGGCGGACAACCAATTTGTGACGATCCAAATGTATGTGAAAAAAGAGCTTCTGCAATATACCAACAAGATGAAGCACTTACTATTAGAAAATCTCACGATAATCCAGAAATCAAAAAGATTTACGAAGATTATTTTGAAAAACCTAATTCACATAAAGCCCATGAGTTATTACACACACACTATATTGAAAGAGATATATACGAACAAGAAAAAGAATAACTCTTTTATTGAAAAACCCCCTTCAGCATTAATGCTGAAGGGGGTTTTTTTTGGTTTTTTGTAAAGTTTTACCTTATTACTTCAATCAATAAAAGCTGTGAAACAAAAAATGTCTTTATTATTGAATTTGTAAAAAATAAAAAATTTCTTTGTATTTAAAGAACCTATGTATTCTATGTCGTACTCTAACAATGTTTTTCCTTCTTCTATGTGGTTAATGTGTATTATTTTTGGGTCTATCGAATCAATACTCATCAATTTAACTTCATTGCTAAGTTTACTATTACTCAAAATAAAAAAATTAAGTATTCCTTTTGAGCAAAAAACTTTTTTGATTTTCGGTATTTTCCCGATAAAACACTTTGAAATTTTTGTTTCTTCGTTATTCATGTCTAGCAAATATATATAGTCGATAACTCCAACTTTTGACAGTGAAGGGATAATCCAGGAAAATATATTGTTGTTCTTTTCGAATACAAAAACATCCTCAAAGCTTACCATTTCACTTGACAGTAATTTCACATACTCAGCTTTTTCTTTTAATTTCTGAATGAATATTTCTCCGCTTTTACTATGCCATAGAACACTGTTCCAATTTTTTTGAGTAATTATCTCGTCGGCATTTTCTGGATACACTATTGAAAACTCGCTTTTAACAGAACTGTTACATTTTTCATAATGGTCAACCAAAGGATCTTCCATATCTGTATATTTAAGAATAAATCCGTCTTTTACATTGAAAATTTTAAGCTTTAAACCACTATGCTCAAATTTAAGCTTCTCAATAGTTTCCATATTGAAGAGTATGTACAAATTTGTTCCATCTTTGTGAAGTAGTACCAATGGTAATTGAAAAGAACCCCATTTGATTACAAAATCTTCTTCGACTGAATCACTATTTTCATAACATAAAAATGTTTTTCCTCCATAGTATTCTCCATCTCCACCTAGATAGTACTTCATGTCTTTTGTTTCATAAAACAGTAATTGGTTATTTTTTTCTTCATTTTGAACAACAACTAATTCACCGTTTTCATTTATTTTAGTTACTGTTTTTTCGTTGTTTTCTAGAAGTAAAATGCTATTTTCCTGATTTGAAAGAACAGAAAATAACTTGTTTTTACTGCCTTCCATAACAGAAACATTAATATTTTCAGAAGACACTTTTCTTTGACAAATAATTTCTTGAATTTTTAAGTTTATACCGGAATTGTTTCCCATTGAGCAACTAGTTAAAAACAAACAAATTAGGCTAAATAATATCACATTTTTATTCACATTAGTTCTCCGATTTTCTTCATTAAAATGAACCTATAATGTGGTTCGTACATTTTTCTATACCTCTCAGAATGACTCAAAACTGGGTAATTATTTTCTTCAATAAATTTTCGAAAAGAAATAAAGTCTTCTTTCTTAAACTTAAAGACTGGATTTTTTAAAACACAAAATGCTTCATTTAGTTTTTCGTAAAAATAAAGCTTGTTTTCTTTTATGCTTTTAGCTGTCTCAACAACAGCATTGAAAACGCAACTTGGGCTTAATCCTTTGTACTTACATGCTGATAAATGTAACCTTACAATTTGTTGTCTAACGGAAATATCGTCATACAGTTTTTTTACAGATGAAGATTTTACATTTTTCCACTCAAGCATAAACTCATCTTCTGCTTTTTCTTTATTCATAAGCAGATGAGAAGGTCCCATAGTGCTCCCGTAAAGAACTTTGTAATAATCTTGTAGTTCCATTTGTGGATATAGTTCATGCTCATGATTAAGCATTCTTTCAATATCTTTCATAAGATTCAATTTTACTCCATTAAGGTTTATCAACTGATTATATCTTTATTTGGTACAATCAAAATCATATTAATTCCATTTGTGTTACATTTTTAATAAGCGCTAGAAGGTAGTTTTTTTTGTACTATAATTCTGTGAACGCTTTAAATATTATTTCATGAAGGAGTTTTTTATGAAAATACCTGAAAAAGTGAAAAATGTATTTCTTAATGGACTACCGCATCAATTTGCTACATCCAGTAAAGACTGTGTACCGAATATATGCAATGCGGGAGCAATATACCTCACAAAAGATGAAAGAATCATTCTTGTTGACAATTATATGAACAAAACATGCAATAATTTGAAAGAAAACAATAATGTGTCACTTCTAATTAGGAATGGTCGAGAATCTTATCAAATCAAAGGAAAAGCCGAATATACAACAACTGGCAATGAATATGACAGGGCTGTAACATGGATGAAAGCCAAAGGAAATCAGTATCCGGCAAAAGGGATTATTGTAATTACAGTTTTTTCTATTTTCAATTCTATGTCTGGGTCAAATGCTGGTGAAAAAGTTTTTTTAGATTAATGTCACTTTGCTATAGTATTTTTTTTTTGTTGTGATATACTACTCTTGTTGTATTAATTATTTAGTTATATGTCCTTTTTCATGAAACGATTCATTTTTAGCAAATACGGATAGAGTTCAGATAGAGAGACAGACAAAGTTAGAGGTAGACTATGAATATTTTTGTAAGCAATTTATCCTTCACAACAACTGAAGACGAATTACGCACTGAATTTGCATCTTTTGGAGAACTCACTTCCGTGAACATTATAAAAGATAGAATGACAAACAAATCCCGCGGTTTTGGTTTTGTTGAAATGGTCAGCAAAGAAGAAGCCGAAAAAGCTATTGCATCTTTAGACGGAAAAAGCGTCAACGGTAGAAACATCACTGTAGCTGAAGCAAAACCACGCGAAAGAAAACCGGGTGGTAGTTTTGGTGGCGGCGGTGGCGGTGGCGGAAACCGTAATCGTAGCTGGTAACACTTACCTAAAAATATAAAAAAAAGCCGGGATTTATTCCCGGCTTTTTTTTATGCAATTTTCTAGCATAATTTTCTATCATTTTTTTATTGTAACCTAATCTCCTCCAAATTATTCTTCTTTCGTATACAATAAAATAAAGATAAATTTTCATTTGGAGGAGATTATGATTAAAAGAACAACAGTTTTCTTAACAATTTTGTTTTTACTTTTCAGTTTTAATTTTTTAGCACTAGAATCTGTAAAATCCTTTCAATATTCTTCCTGTGGACAATGCATTGAGTATTTTCCAAATGGTGATCGTGTAATCGCTGGTAACAAAACAATAGAAAAATATTATAGCTACAGAGATTGGTATAATGGACTAAAAGGTGCTTTTTTTGTAGCAATACTTGACCAATATGATGGTGCTCTAAAAACCTCCTACAGTTTTTACGGTAATGGGGCAAGCAAAGTTGTTGACATGGCAGTTACAGAATCAAACTTTTATCTTATTGCAAACACAACTTCAACTAACTTACCGCAAAACAGGAATTTAGCACAACCAACTTACAATATTGATGAGCATAAAGAAAAAGCATATATCGTATGTTTTACCAAAGATCTACAAATTGTTTGGAGTAGTTATTTTGGCGGAAACAAAAAAGATTTAGGTAGTGCAATTAAAATAGATAGTAATGGTGATTTACGAGTTTTACTTACTGTACAATCTCAAAACCTTCCAGTTTTTTTGGGAGAACCATCCACCTGCAATAAAAATGAAGAAAGCCATCGAATACTCTATTTAGCAACAATATCAAAAGATGGAAAACAAGTTTTAAGATCCACATATTTGAACAGATTCAATGCAATTGGCTATTCAATGGATATAGACAAAAACGACAATATCTTTATTGCTGGAAGCGCATTTAATAAAGATATTACTAGATTTAAAAATCCATCTACAATACCAAAGTGTGGCTCTTATGGCTTTGTATCCATGTTTGATAAAAATTATATAAAGATATGGGCTACTTTACTTTCAGATACAGTAAACATTGATAGCAATTTAGAAAGTTACACGTCTGTGTTTAGCGTTGCTGTTGATAACAAAGAAATATTCGTTACAGGTGCAACAACTAGCCAAGTATTTCCAATAACAACCAATGTAATTCAAAATAAAGCTGGAGGAAAACACGAAGCATTCATATGTTCACTATCATATGTTGGTGACATAGTTTGGAGCACTTACTATGGTGGCACAGCAGATGTTTTTGGATTAAAGATTTTACCAGGCAAATCGGGTAACCTCATTGTGTGTGGTTTTGTCAAAAAAGATGAAGATCATGAAGCAAACGACTCCTTCTTTAACATGCAAAATAGTTATCAAAACGCATTGGAAGGAAACAATGCTTTTGTAGCTGCTATTTCTTCAAATGGAGAAAATATACACTGGTCTACATTGTATGGTGGTTCAGATACAGAAATAATTTATGATTTTGCATTAAATCCTTATCAAGGCACAATGTCTCTTGTAGGTGGAACATCTTCCTCGTACATTCCTTTTTTTGGAGAAACAGATAATTGTGAAATGAATATGCTGTTAATAACAGACAACGAATTGGGTCACAATATAGACGTAAGAATTATTTACTAGCAACCTGACCGTTGTGGACAGCCCCCAGTGGATAGCTATGTGTAACTTGTACTTTACATTAAGTAGCTCTCCGTGATCTGGCCCAACGGACGACTTAATGAAAAGCTATAAAAACTACTTATTTTTACAATACGCAGTTTTTAGAGGAACAATTGAAAATATAACAAAAGGAATTAGATACCAGTACCATTCAATAGTAGCTAAGTTTTGCCAAATAGCTACAATCATTAATGTAAAAAACATTACAGCTATTTTGACACATGCAATGTCTACCCAGTTCATTTTTTTGACTTTTTTATTCATCCAATCTGAAAATGACATAAAATTCTCCATTCTTGAAATTCTCATAAATGATAGCTTATTTTCAATGTACATTTTTCTACTATACCCAATAGTCTATTCTTAGTACCATTTCCAATTATGTCAATGTATCAAGAATAATTATGGATAATAATAAATGAAGCTTTTGATGATATAATTTCAAGAAACTTTACAGAAATATCTCCAATAAGGTGGTTTTATATGGAAAAACATAAAGGCAATAAATTGACAAACATAATGATTGATGAATTCTTAACAGTTGTTCGCAAAACACTAAAAGATCAATCAGATCCAATCGTAGAAAACTCAACACAACGCTACTTCAAAAAAAATATAAATGCATATGGTATAAAGTCAGCAACTGTTAAAAAGTTAGCAAAAGAACACTATTCTACTATACAAAAGGCAAGCAAAGAGGATATTTTTAATATTTGTGAGAAGCTGTGGCAATCAGGGTACTTAGAAGAAACTTTCATAGCTAGCAACTGGTCTTACAGAATTCGAAAACAATTTAAACCAATTGATTTTAATGTACTTGAAAGTTGGGTTGAAAAATACATAGATAACTGGGCTTCATGCGACACGTTCTGCAATCGAACTGTTGGATATTTCATTGAAGCATACCCAGAATTTATCTCAAGCTTACAAAAATGGGCTAAATCAAAAAACCGGTGGGTGCGCAGAGCATCTGCTGTATCTCTAATAGTTCCTGCAAAAAAAGGAAAGTTTCTTGAAGATATTTTCTCTCTATCAGATATTTTGCTTCAAGACACAGATGACATGGTTCGAAAGGGTTACGGTTGGCTTCTTAAGGTTTCTAGCACAAAACACGAAGAAGAAGTATTCAATTACGTAATGAAGAATAAAAAGGTAATGCCAAGAACATCTCTCAGATATGCGATAGAAAAAATGCCAGTGAATCTAAAAAAACTTGCCATGGAAAAATAACAATAATCATTTTAAATGAACGGCACACCATCAGAATCTTGTGTTACAGAAATAATATCTACTATAACCCAAATAAATGTAATTAAAACCCCAAGCCCAAATACCCATCCAAGTAACACTGTTATCAGTAGCTGTGTTAATCCAGTTTTGTTGTACCCGGCATAAAAATTGTGTATACCTAGAGTTCCAATAAATATTGCTAAAAGAATGTATATCAGTCTTTCTTTTGGTCTATTCATATAACGTACTTGACTATTGTTCTGTTTTGCTCCACAGTATGGGCAAAAAACATCTTCTTTGTTTATTTCTCCACCGCAAGATTGGCAATACTTCCTATCAGTTTTTTTTTGTTCATTGAAATCGTTAGTTTTGTAGTCATCCATTTTTTTGCTCCTATTTAAGCTTTCTTATGTAAAAACTCATTCCATGATAATTAGTAATTAACAGTTTTCCATCTTTAACCATTTTATCAATTACTGACATTTCACCTTTTGCTTTTTCTAAGTATTCTTGAATTGCTTCTTCTCTCATAGGATGAACAGAAGTTATACTTAAAATATCGCTTTCGATATCCCCAGTAAATGCAAATTGATTACCTTCGTATCCTATTAAGTATTCAACATCCAATGATTTGGACGAAAATATTTGGAAAGCGTCATTTATGCTACCAGCATTAGGTGTATTCACCCACTTATCTGCAGGTGGTCTAGTTGGGATGCTTATGTACGCAATAGCTGGGCTAATTTTCCGCAAATAATCAGAAACACTTTCAAAGTTTTCTTCGGTATCGTTACAATCTTTTACTAACATAGTCTCTGTGACTAGCACTCCACCATAACGAAGAGCAAATTGCTCAATTCCATCAAGCATTGTTTTTAATTTGATATCTCTATGCGGCCTATCAGTTTTTCTCCATATATCTTCTGTAACACTGTCGATTTTTACAGAAACCCAGTCTGCACCCATAAGATCATTTTGAACTTCTTTATCGGACAAAAGTGTTGCATTTGTTATGACAGCGATTTTAATTTCAAATTTTTTTAGTAGCTTAATTAGTTTTCCAATATTTTTGTCAAGTGTTGGTTCTCCGTCCGGTATAATTGTAAGATAGTCAATTTTTTCGTTATTCCTTCTAGCAGCTTTAATTTTTGCTTCCACTTGATTGATCAAATCTTCTGGTGAATAAAATTCTTGTCTAGAGGACTGCATTTTCGAAGTAATCCCTAATTGACAATACACACACGAGTAAGAACAAGTTTTTGGAGGAATATTGTTTATCCCTATACTCTTACCCAATCTTCTTGACGGTACCGGTCCAAATACATTCATTGCTTGCCTCATTTATTGTCTCATAACAAACTACTTCAACACAAAATATTGTTAAAGTATATCCATACTGATCTTTCACTTCTTCCAGTCATAAACTACAGAAATCAGACAAGAGGAAAAAGTTATGATTCTCATTCAAGTATCCTCTAACAACATAATACTATACATATTTATTAAATACGCAAAATTTAGATCCATTAAACTACTTTCGTTATTGAAAAGATAAAACTTCCCATCACCAATAGTGAATAGTTTCTAAAATTCTGGCATACCTTCATACTGCTCAACATATTTAATTTGTCCCAAATAAAATGATTGCCCTATTCTATGGTCTCTTTCGTCTAAGCAAGTTCTCCTAACCTAAACTACCCAGTATCTTAATAAAGCTTAATGACGATTATTCGTCTTGGCTCAGTTTGAATGACGGGTGGTTGTATTATTTAAAAGAGATTCTTCCGACAGAAGGTTCTATAGAGTTTAAAGAAAAGAATCAAGGCATTTACAAAATACAAACCGATGGTTCTGATAAAACACTGATTGTTGAAAGTGTAGTAACGGATTGTGTTTTTGAAGAAGATTGGATGTATTATAGCAATATTCACGATAGCGGTTCATCAATTGATAGAATAAGAACTGATGGAACCTCTCATGGTATAGTGTCAAGAAGTACAGCATTCTGTTTAAACGTTAACAATGGATGGATATACTTTGCAAATCTTGACGATGAAGGTAAAGTATATAAAGTATGCACCGACGGGACACAATTAACGAAATTAGTTGACGATAAAACTATCTACATTTCTGTAATTGAAGATTGGGTTTTTTACAAAAACTTAGATGACGATGGAAAGATCTACATGGTCAAAGAGAACGGGATGGAAAGGCAACCATTCAGAAAATAAGAAACTTGATGATGCGTACAGATTTAAAAAAATTAATACAAGATACCATGATGAAAAAAAAGAAAAAAAATGAACGTTAATCGTTTATAGACACTTTTTAAAGATTTTTAAACCACCACGCATAACCTGCAGGGTGGTTTTTTTATGCCATTTAATAGTAATTTATAGCAAACAAACAACAATTATTTATTTCTAAGTATGTAAAGATCTTAATGATGCTAGTGCTTACAAACGTGCTGGGTATAAGGCTAAAAACGATACTGTGTAAAGCATGTGCAATTAGAACCTAATGTTAAATCAGAAATCGATAAGTTGCTGCAAAAACGTGAGAAAAACAATGAGTAAGTATTGTTGTTCATTTTGTGGAACAAAATTAACGAGTTATCTGCTGAATTGAGAAGAGAAAAACTACATGTTTACAAATCAAATAGAACATGAAGTAACGAATATTGATTTAAGGGATGTTTTTGCTAGCAAAGTTTAAGAGCATAGAATTATTAAAGAGGCAGTTAAAACGTAAATCTAGTCATTAAGAATTG
This sequence comes from Caldisericia bacterium, assembly GCA_023146045.1. GTDB lineage: Bacteria > Caldisericota > Caldisericia > UBA6126 > UBA6126 > JAGLCW01. The sequence continues at coordinate 72 of JAGLCW010000186.1, read as the reverse complement.
TTTTATCAAGTAAAAATGGTGGCATTAAATTGTAACAATTGCCCATGTGACTTCCACTAAATGTACACCATG
>JAGLCW010000185.1 GCA_023146045.1 Caldisericia bacterium | reverse complement strand
TATCTTTCAATGGTCAGAGCAAGTTCCCTGAGAGCATCATGTGCACTTCTTCCTGGTCTAAACCCATAAGAAAGATCAAGAAAATGTGGTTCAAATATTGGTTCAATAATTTTCTTGAGTGCTAATTGTATTAACTTGTCTTCGTAGGATGGTATTCCTAAAGGCCTTTGGGATTTTCCATCAGCTTTAGTAATATATATACGTTTGACAGGTTTAGGACGATAAGCTTTTCTTTTAAGTTTCTTAACCAGTTCGTGTACATTATTTTCAATGTTTTCATCATACTGTGCTTTTGTTACTCCATCAATTCCTGTCGCTTTATTAGCTTTCAGTTCATGATGACATAACATAAGCATTTCTTCATTGATCAAGTGACCAACTGAAGTAAATACAATATTAGGTTGTTTTAATGAACGCTCCTTTATTCTGTTTAATTTCGTTAACATAATAAATCCCGCCTCTGTATGTGCCGATTATGTGTCCTTAAAAAGATTACAACTATGTATCTGCCTTTCCTCCTCTGGCATTACCCAGTATCAACGGTACTACGCAGATATCCGACTTCCTTATTGTCTTCTGGCTTCCTCTCTTTTTCAGATTGTTTTGCCATACTCTTATTAAACAAACAAGAGAACAGTAAGGATCTCCCGGGTTGCCTGATAGTCATTGTACAACATGCTGTGGCTCTTAGACCCCGAGGATGAGATTTAGTTCTTGCAGTAATGACCTAAACCTTGTTGTTTTCCAGTTGAGCGACACTGTCAACCTTTCCTAATTAGCCTGGTTACGGGGCTCAATCACATTCACGCCTATTGCCTGACTGTCAACGCTTAACGATAAGTATTACTACTTGTCGTCCATGACTCGCTACGGGTGGTGCTACTTACACCTTAACCCGACAGGTTTTGCACCTGCTAAACTATCAACCATTTCCCGGCCGCACCGCATCATACGGCTCTTGTTATCTAAGCCTTATTTAAAATATGCCAAGTTTCCAGTGTGCAAATAAAGAAGAATTAGCTTTAGCAACATGCTGTAAAAAACGACAGGCACGCAAAAACCTATGTTTGTATCTTTTGAATTTCCTCATTATCCACATCACCAGATGTGTGTTGATGTGACGTAGTACTTTCGTAAGTTCACCTCGTCCGTACAACCCAAAATAATTTATCCATCCTCTGATAATAGCATTGTATTTGTGTGCCAGTTTCTGTAAATTTGTTTGAGTCTGGCGTAACAATCTCCAACTATGGATAGTTTGTCTGATGTGGATTTTAGCTTTGTTGCTGATCGCTGGAAGAAAATTAGTGAAAATCTTACCATTTCTACATTTAGCTCTTCTTGGTCTAAAAGTAAAACCAAGGAAGTCAAATTGAATTGGGTTTTCATTTTGTTCTCTTCTGTTGCCGTCTTTGCAATAAACAATCTTAGTTTTACCAGGATGTATTTCTAGTTCATATCTCTTCATTCTGGCTATTAAACAACTAAGAAAATACTCTGCTTGTTTCTTTGTGCGGCAATGGATTAATCCATCGTCAGCATAACGACACCACGGAGCATCAGGAAATTCCCTACTCATCCATGAATCAAATGCATAATGTAAGAATAGATTTGCCAATAGTGGACTAATGACCCCGCCTTATGCGGAGTAAGTTATTATGTTAAGTAAATTCTTGAACTACCGATAATTACTGAATTTAATTTTGATTTACTTTACATAATATCCGACAATGAAAAAAGAGCAACTGCTCAAAAATCATTGAAGGAGGCATTTCTTATGCAAAGAAAACCACTTAAAGAATTATTGCATGATTTAGAACTTGAACTGTTAAGACTTGGCTACAACAGTAGTACTATTAGGTTTTACAACATCAGATGGCGAAAACTAATACAGTTTGCTGAAGAAAGAAAAGAAACGTATTATTCGGAGCAATTGGGTATTGATTTTGTAGAGCATCATTTTCAGATTTTTAAAAAAGACTTTGCTAAAATCTTATCCCAAAAAGATACACAAGAACTTCGTGTCATACGAATGGTTGGTGATTATCAACTTCATCATGCCATCTTAAGACGTTATTATAAACACAGAGAAATTATAACTGATAGCTACTATATATCTGTCAGTAAGGATTTTAAAAAAAGTTGCATACATAGAGACTATTCACAAGTAACTGTGAATCATTATGTGAAGCAAACAGAGCATTTCATGGATTATTTGATTTTTCAAGGAATCAGAAACTGTCATGAGATTACACTTCCTATCATTCACAATTATCTCAAGACGTTAGCTGGTTATACATATAAAACCATCGAACAGATAATCTGCTCAATTCGTGCATTTTTACGGTACTTACTTGATGAAGATATTCTAAAAAACGATCTGGCATCCAAACTGCCTATGATTAAAGCTCGAAAACAAACTCGCATTCCTTCTGTCTGGACAAAAGAAGAATTAAAAAGGTTGATTAATGCTATTGATCGAGGAAGTCCAAAAGGGAAAAGAGACTATGCGATATTTCTTCTTGCATGTGTATTGGGAATTAGAGTAACTGATATTAAACGTTTAACGTTTGATAATTTTCACTGGAAAGAAAAAAACTTGATATTTATCCAGTCTAAAACAAGAGAGACTGTAACATTGCCAATTCCAAATGAAATTGGATGGGCCGTAATTGATTATTTGAGATACGGCAGACCAAAAATAAATTCCAATGTCATATTTTTAAGACATTTAGCACCATTCCTTCCTTTTTCTGAAGGAAACCATTTTTCACAGCTTATCCAATCATACATGAGAATAGCTCATCTACCTACATTGAAAAAACATAGAGGAATGCATTCGCTTCGACATACGGCTGCTTCAAGAATGCTGGAAAACGATACTCCTCTCCCTGTTATTTCCGCAATTTTAGGACATACAGATCCAGATTCGACAGCCGTTTATTTAAAAATCAATGTATCTAAGCTTAGGGAATGCTGTATGGATATATTTCCAGGAGGATCTTAATGAATAATACT
>JAGLCW010000184.1 GCA_023146045.1 Caldisericia bacterium | reverse complement strand
GTATGTGATATACTAATTATCGGTGGAGGTCCCGCTGGTCTTTGTGCGGCAAGTGTTTTTGAAAACACAGACACAAAAGTTCTTTTAATTGAAAGAGATCCATTTCTTGGTGGACAACTATTAAAACAAACCCATATGTTTTTTGGATCTAAAGAACAGTATGCTGGAGTAAGGGGTTTCAAGATTGCAGAAACTCTTCAAGAACGATTAGAGAATTCTTCAAACATTACCATTATGAAAGAAACTGTAGCTTCAGGGTATTATCCAGAAGAAAATTTTCTTCTTGCTTTAGAAAAAGACAAAAATTTACACAGAATATTTTTTAAAAAAGTAATTGTAGCCACTGGTGCATCTGAAAAAACACTGCTATTTGAAAATAATGATTTGCCGGGTATTTTTGGTGCAGGAGCGGTCCAAACGCTTATGAATATGTATGGAGTTCTTCCTGGAAAAGAGATAGTTATGATCGGATCTGGGAATATTGGACTTATTGTTTCTTACCAATTAATGCAAGCTGGAGTCAAGGTTAAGCTCATTGTAGAAGCAGCTCCAACAATTGGTGGATATTTCGTTCATGCTGCAAAAATAAGAAGATTAGGCATACCAATTTTAACAAAAACAACAGTAAAAAGAGCTTTTGGAAAAAATAGCATAGATTCGATTGAACTAGTAAGTATTGATGATAAATGGCAGCCCATACCGGGAACAGAGAGAATAGAAACATGCGATACGTTATGCTTGGCTGTTGGGCTTGTTCCACTTTCTGAGCTTTTATCTCAAATGAATTGCAAAATGAAATATGTACCTGCCTTAGGCGGATCTGTCGCAGTTAGAAACAAAAGACTTCAGTGTACAAATAAAAGCGTCTATATCGCTGGAGATGTTGCTGGAATAGAAGAAGCGAGTTCTGCAATGCTAGAAGGCTACATTGCTGGAGCATCTGCTTGTGAAGATCTAAATATTGAAAAAGATGGATTAAACAATTTAAAAACAGAATCTTACTCTTTTCTTAGGGCAATGCGTTCTGGTGCTTTCGGAGAAAAAATTAGAGTGAATCTCCAGAAAGTTGAGAAATAATATGTTTAAAAATACAGGTTTCCTTTCAGAAAAAGAGAGAAAAACATTATTACCATCTAATGAACGTATAGAAAAAAGTGCAGTCGCTATTATTGAATGTCCTGAACCAATACCATGTAATCCATGCCAAAATGCTTGCTCAAGAAATGCAATAAAGAAATTTTCAAGCATTACTGATTTGCCAGTGATTGATTTTGACCTGTGTAACGGTTGTGGTAACTGTATTGCAGTTTGTCCTGGACTTGCAATTTATGTAATGCAAAAAAACTATTCAGAAAACACATCTTTGTTAAAAATTCCCTACGAAATGCTTCCGGTTCCAGAAAAAGATGAAGAATGTGAAGTGTTGAGTAGAAGTGGTGAAGTTATAGGCAAAGGAACTGTTAAAAAAATTCAAGTGTTCAAAACCAATCCAAATGGGAGGGTTCTTTGGATTGAAGTTTCAAAAACTATAATCATGGAAGCAAGAAATATAAGGTTGGTGAGAGAATGAGCACCAAAGATGAAAAAACAATCGTTTGTAGATGTGCAGATGTAACATTGGGAGAAATAAAAGATGTAATAAGAAAAGGATATACTTCTTTAGATGAAATAAAAAGATTAACCAGAGCTGGAATGGGGCAATGCCAAGGAAAAACATGCAGAAATTTGATAATAAATATTATTGCAACTGAGTTAGGAATAAGGTCTGAAGATGTAAAAATTTCTAGGTTTAGGCCGCCATCTGTCACAATACCACTAGAACTTCTAGCAAAGGAGGACGCAGATGAAGAATAATGCTACAGCTGTTATTATTGGCGGTGGAGTTATTGGAGCTGCAGTCGCCTACGAATTAGCGACTAGAGGTATGAAAGACATTATATTGCTTGAGAAAAGTACACTTTTTTCAGGTGCTACTGCTCGATGTGGGGCTGGAGTAAGACAACAGTGGGGGACAGAGATGAACCTTCGTCTTTCTATTGGATCTGTTAAACGATATGAAACTCTTTCGGAGGAATTGGACTATAAACACGGAATTGAGTTTTCTCAGTCAGGATATTTTATGCCTGCTTATACCGAAAAGCAAATAGAACAATTTCAGAAGAATCTTGAGCTTCAAAGAAAATTTGGATTAGATGTACATTTTCTTAAACCTAACGAATGCAGAAGTGTTGTTCCAATTGTTTCTTTAGATGGTCTATTAGGAGCAACATACTATGACAAAGATGGATACTTAAGTCCTTTTCATACTACTGCAGCATATGCGGAAGCTGCAAAGAGAAAAGGAGTTGATATAGAGCTGTATACGGAAGTAATTGGGTTTGATGTAAACGACCAAAAAATTACTAGAGTTCAAACTAACAAAGGATATATTGACTGCGATTATGTTGTTAATGCTGCCGGAGGATGGTCTCAAGAAATTGCAAAGATGGCTGGCGTGTCATTGCCATTAGTTTCAGAAAGGCATCAAATATTAATTACCGAACCAATTGAACCATTGTTTAGACCAATGGTTATGAGCTTTTATCATGGATTCTATACGCAACAAGAACCAAATGGAGCGATTATTATGGGGGTTGGCGACCCAAATGAACCTAAGGGTTACAATATGGAGCATTCATTCCATTTTTTACATAATGTAACAAAGCTAGTTACACAAGTGTTGCCTGCAGTAGGAAAAGCAAGAGTTTTAAGACAATGGTCAGGACTATACAATCTTTCTCCAGATAGAACCCCAATACTAGGAACACCAAGCGAGATAAACAATATGTATTTAACTGTGGGATTTTCTGGGCACGGTTTTATGATTGCCCCAATGGTCGCAACACTTACTGCACAAATGATCACAAATGAAGAACTTCTTATTCCAGAAGTCGAAACAAAACTAGATATTGGAAGATTCCAGCGTGGTGAATTATTCGTTGAACCAAGTGTAGTTTAGCAGATGATAGGTATTTTTGATTCTGGGGTTGGTGGGCTGGCTATACTGAAAAGCTTAAGAAAAGCATTGCCCTTGGTTGATCTTTGTTATTTTTCAGATCACTTAAATTTTCCATATGGTGAAAAAACAGATTTTGAAGTGAAAAAATTTTCGCATCAAATTACATCATTTTTGATAGAAAAAGGATGTAATTTGATTGTTGTAGCATGCAATACAGCAACAATATCATCAATAAAACATTTAAGAAGCTACTATAAAATACCATTTATAGGTGTTGTTCCAGCTGTAAAACCAGCTTCGATAATTTCCCATTCTAAAACGGCAGTACTGTTAACAAGACTTTCAGCTAAGGGGAAGGCTTATAGTAATCTTCTAACAAAATGGAATAAAGATAACACAATTCACACGTTCCAAATGCCAGGGTTTGTTTCTATTGTTGAAAACAACTTGTTAGAAGAAACCTCAACAACTGAATATTTACACTCTGTTTTTTCCAATTTACAAAAAAATAAATACAAAACAATTGTTCTTGGGTGTACTCATTTTCTGTTTTTAGTTCCATTTATAGAGAAAAATTATCCGGGGGTATTTACTATTTTAGACCCAATTAATGGAGTAGTTAAACAAACAAAGAAGGTTTATCGATCATTAGAAATTCCAGAAGAACTGAATCCAAAAATTAGTTTTTTTACAAGTTCAGACAAAAAAATTCTAGAGAGTTATACATCGAAATGGTTTGACATAAAAATGCCTGAAATACAGGAGATTTCTTTTGAAGAGTACTCGTAGTTTTTCATTATTCAAAAAAATACACCATGTGTTTTCAAAAGAAAAAGAACAAGGCTATACAGATAAATCCATAAAAACCGGTCTATCTAGTGTTTTGTTACATATTGGTATTGAAGACTGGTTCGTTAAAGAATTTCCCACAGAATTAAGGGAACTATTTGAGTATGCAGTAAAAAAATACCAAAAGAATTCAAATGAAGAGAGTTTTAGTAATCTTGAACTTGCAATTGGTAAAATTCAAGATTATTGGGATAACGAAATACCATCAAGCGTTCTGCATGATTCATTGTCAAAATCCATTCAATACTGCAAAGGATTTGGACCAAGAAGAGCTACATTGTTTAACAAACTGGATATAAAAACTTTGTATGATCTTCTCCATTTCTTCCCAAAAACATGGTCCGACAGATCGAAAATTGATTCTGTAAATGACTCCTATCAAAACATCAATCAAGAAACAAATTTAATTGTAACCATTCGGAAGGTACAAGAAAATAAAAAAAGAGGGTTCAGTATTACAACAGTTTCCACAAACGATTCAACCGGATTTCTATCAATAGTTTTTATAAATCAAAAATATGTTGCAAAGACATTTCATGATAAAATCGGAGAAAAAATATTTGTTACTGGAAGAGTTCAGTTTAAATACGGGAAATTTCAAATGGACAATCCTGAATATGAATTTGTACAACAGAGCTCAACTAGGTTGAAAAACTCCGTACTTCCAATTTATAGGTTGACAGATGGACTAACTCAGAAGACGTGCAGAAATCTTATGAAGAGTACTATATCAGAGCAGATTCAAAACACACATGAATTTTTACAATCACACATGAGAATTGATTTTGATTTAATGCACTTGGCTGAAGCTTTATGTAATATTCACTTTCCGTTATCTATGGAAAACAAAGAAAAAGCACGAGAAAGAATTGTGTTTGATGAGTTTTTGTTTAATCAGTACAGGCTTCTTCAAAAAAAGCAAAAAACGAAAAATAAAAAGGGAATTCACTTAACAATAACTCCAGAATTGAGGAATTCTTTTTTTTCTTTACTACCATTTACACTAACTGAATGCCAAAAACGAGTAATTAGTGAATTTGAAGATGATTTTAAGCACGACTATCCTATGAAAAGACTATTGCACGGAGATGTAGGTTCAGGAAAAACAATAGTCGCTGCCTCTTTGTGTTACTTCACGGTAAAGAATAACTACCAAGCTGTATTTATGGCTCCTACTGAAATACTTGCAAGACAAATCTATAAAGTGATGAGTGATTTATTTAAGTCCGAAAAAAGCATTAATGTTGATTTATTGATATCAGACTTGAAAGCTAAGGAAAAAAGAAATGTGTTAGAAAATCTTGAAATTGGAAAGACTAATATAATTGTTGGAACTCATGCAATACTACAAGAAAAAGTAGTATTTAAAAATCTTGCTACCATAATTGTAGATGAGCAACATCGATTTGGAGTAGAACAAAGGAATTTATTGGCATCTAAAGTTGAGCATTCCTTGCATATGCTTGCAATGAGCGCAACTCCAATTCCAAGAACAATGGCCAAAACGACCTATGGAGACCTTGAAGTTTCTATTTTAAATGTAATTCCAAATGGAGAGAGGAAAGTTACTACCAAAATCATTACAAATTCTCAAAAAAAAGAACTGTACAGTTTGCTGCATCAAATAATAAAAACAAAACAGAAAATATATGTTGTATGTCCTTTAATTGAAGAGTCTGAAAAGCTTGATATAGCAAATTCTACCGACAAATCAGTTGAAATTGCACAAGAATTTGCTGAAGCTAAAATTTTTCTTCTTCATGGTAAAATGAAATCCACAGAAAAAAAAGAGATTATGGACTCTTTTAGGAGTACAGATCATTCAATATTAGTCTCTACAACCGTTATAGAAGTTGGAGTTGATGTTCCTGAAGCATCTGTGATTTGGATAGAAAATGCTGAAAGATTCGGATTAGCACAACTTCATCAGCTTAGGGGTAGAGTCGGAAGAAAATCACAACAAGCTTATTGTTTTTTAGTAACTAACTCTGCTAATACTCCAAGGCTAAAAGTGCTTGAAACAACAAATTCAGGATTTGAAGTAGCTGAAAAAGATCTAGAATTACGAGGTCCAGGAGAAATATTTGGGAAAGTCCAAAGTGGTTTTGTTTTCCATAGTTTAATACATTTGGAAACAGACTACCACCTTATAGACAAGGCAAAAAAAGCTGCGAAAATGATTTTGAATTCTACATACCAATCAATTGAGATTGAAAAAGAGCTGAAATTCAGAGAGAGAAAATTTTTCTCTTAGCTATTTTCTAAGCACAACAGTTTTTGTTTCCGGAATCCATTCAACATCAAATTTTAATTGTGTTGCTACAAATTTTAATGGAACGAAAGCTCTTCCTTTAACAATAGAAGGACTTGAAGTAAGCCTGTATTCTTCCCCATTTACATACGCAAAATTTCTGTTTACCATTAGTTGAATTTCGCCGTCTCTTTGGAGAATTGAAATTTCTTTAGTATTTGGAAACCACTCAATTTTAGCAGCCATTACGTCAGATAAAAACTTTAGCGGAACCATAGTAACCTCTTCTTTGTTTACAAAAGCTGGGGCTGTATCAAGAGTGTACTTTTCTCCGTTTATGTATGCTGAATCAGAGTTTAATGGTAATTGGATAACCATTTGATACTCATCTTTGGAATTGTCTATCTTGTCTGTTTCAGTAACAACAACGTCATCATTTTTAAACGTATTCTTCATGCTTTCAGTAAATGAACATCCATAGAAAAAAGAGACAAAAACAGTAAAAACGAATACAAAACTAGCAAATCTTTTCATATCACCCTCTCGCAATTTTTTCTTTTAATTGTAACCTTAAAAAGAAAGTTTTCAAATTACCTTTACATGATGTTTGTTTATGGTAAAATACCAATGGAATTTTGTTGTTTATGAGGTGTTAATAATTATGTCTGAAGAATTTAAACAGATAGAACAGGACGGACGAGTCCTGGATGAGTTCGAAGCCGCAATTTTGTCAAATACAGATAGGGTTGTGCAAAGTTACAAGAGGGGTGATGTCGTTGACGTCCGAGTCGTAAAAGTAGACAAAGATTGTTTATTGATCGACATCGGAAGAAAAAGCGAAGTATTTATCCCAATCGAAGAAGTTGTACATGATCCTAATGTACAACTAGATGAGCAATTCAAAGAAGGAGATATGTTACCCGTAAAAGTTGTACGTGATGAGCGTTCAAAAGGTGGCATTTTCCTATCAAACAAAAAAGCTCTCTATCAATTAAATATTGACCAACTAGAAACTGCTTTTAAAGAAAAGACGACAGTTAAAGCTCGTGTACACGAGAAAGTAAAAGGCGGTCTTATTGTTGAAATTGATGGCGTTCAAGCGTTTTTGCCAGGATCTTTGGTTTCATCCAAACGCCAAAATGATTTAACTAAGTACATTGGTAAAACACTTGAAGTAAGAATCATTGAGTTTGAAAAAGACCGTAGAAAAGTTGTTGTTTCGCATAAAGTCATTGAGCAAGAAATGAATCAAGTCGAAAGAAATGAGTTTATTTCTGGGCTTGAAGTTAATACTATGTTAGACGGTGTTGTAACAAACATTGTTGAGTATGGTGTTTTTGTTGAAATTGGCTTTAATGTAGAAGGATTAGTCCATATTTCTGAACTATCTTGGGGAGCCACAAAAAAACCTACAGAAGTAGTTAAAAAAGGCGACAAGATAAGCATAAGAGTTATTGGAATATCCGATGACCGCAATCGAATTTCTTTGAGTTTAAAAAGAACGTTACCTGATCCTTGGGAAGATATTGCCGAAAAATATCATCTAGGTCAAGTTGTAGAAGGTAAAGTTGTAAAAGATTTGAACTTTGGAGCACTTGTTGAATTAGAAGAAGGAATCAATTCCTTCATGCATATTTCACAAATGAGCCATAGAAGAATTAGCTCTATTGAAGAAATTCTAAAAGTTGGCGACAGAGTTGCCGGAGAAATTGTAGAGCTTGATGTTTCACAAAAGAAAATGAAACTTAGCCGTAAGAATATCGTACCACCATCAGAAGACGCCATTGAAGGCGAAGAAGAAGATGTTACGATTAACGCACCAGAAAAACCAAAATTATCTAAAAAATCAGATGATTTTAGTGACTATGTCGATGTGTTTATTCCAAAAGGCACAAACTAAAAAACAATTGAAATACAAAAAAATGGGAGCTCATAACGAGCTCCCATTTTTCATTTACTCAAAGTACGAAAGAGAGCTCTTATGACAAAAAGGCTAAAGAAAACTCTTAAAGAATCAGTAAATCCACAACAACTTGAAGCAGTTAATTCCATTAAAGGACCTGTTGCAGTTTTTGCTGGTGCTGGCTCTGGGAAAACGCGTGTTATTACGTATAGAATAGCTCATTTAATTGACAAAGGTATTCCATTAGGAAATATTCTAGCAGTGACATTTACAAATAAGGCTGCTAATGAAATGAAAGAGCGAATCGGAAGTTTATTAGATCTTGACACAAAAGAACTTTGGATTGGAACATTTCACTCAATTTGCTTAAGAATTCTTAGAAGATCTGGCAAAGAAATTGGAATAAGGCAAGATTTTGCAGTTTTCGACAATGAAGATTCATTATCTTTAATCAAAGATTGTATGAAAGAAAGCAATATCGACATTAAAAGAGTAAATCCAAGATCTGTTTCAAAAGCAATATCTGATTCTAAAGTAGCATTAGTAAGCTCAGATGAGTATTCTAAAATCGCTGGTAACGGATACTTTATCGATATTGTATCAAATGTATATTCTTTATATGAAAAACGTATGAGAGAGAACAATGCTTTAGATTTTGACGATTTGATTTATAAAACAGTATTATTGTTTCAACAGAAACATGAAATTCTCGATAAGTATCAAGAGTTGTTTAAACATATACTTGTAGATGAATACCAAGACGTAAACGCCGTACAATACGAATTACTAAGATTAATGGCAAGCAAACACAAAAATATTTTTGTTGTTGGAGACGATGATCAATCGATATATGCCTTTAGAGGCGCAGACCCGTCGTATATGCTTAGATTCCAAAAAGAATATAAAGGCTCAAAAGTTATAAAACTTGAAGAGAACTATAGATGCTCAAAAATGATATTGAGTGCAGCGAACTGCATTGTCCAGAATAATGAAAATCGAGAACAGAAAAAATTATGGACAAAAAATGAAGATGGGGCTAAAGTAAAACTCGTTGTTTGTTCAAACGAGAAAGATGAAGCTCAAAAAGTAGTTCAGTTGATTCAAGATCAAGTGAAAAATAAAAGTAGGTCATTAAATGACTTTGTTGTTCTATATAGGATTAATGCAGCAAGCAGAAATTTTGAAGAAGCTCTTGTTTCTGAAACTATACCATACCAATTAGTTGGTGGATTTAAGTTTTACCAAAGAAAAGAAGTAAAAGACTTCATATCTTACTTGCGTGTAGTAATTAATCCAGACGAAAGAGTTAGCATTAATAGGATAATTAATTACCCTAAGAGAAATATTGGAGCAGTTTTTGTAAAAAAAATTGAACAAGTTGCTTACGAAGAAAAATGTTCTTTTTATAAAGCTTGCAATGTACTCCTTGAAAAAAAGGAAACTGTTGCGAGAGGTAGAAAAGGACTAAAAGAGTTTATAGATATAATCGAGACAGCTAGAAATACTCTAGAGAATGGGACATTGTTTGACGTAGCAAAATTAATATATGAGAAATCTAACATTGTTCAGTCATTAGAAAATGAGTTTCCAGAGTATTTAGCAAAAGAAAAAATCGCAAACCTTGGAGAACTGTTAACAGCTATCAATAGGTTTGAAGGTGGCTATGATAGAAAAGAGCCTATTTTGCAGGCATATCTCTCAGATGTTACTCTTTATACAGACTTAGACCAGATGAATAAAAAAGAAGAAAAAGTAACACTTATGACTATACACTCTGTGAAGGGTCTTGAATTCCCAATTGTTTTCATGGCAGGCATGGAGGAAGGACTTTTCCCTCATTATTTGTCAAATAGCAAGAAAGATGCCCTAGAAGAAGAAAGAAGACTTTGCTACGTAGGGTTTACAAGAGCAAAAACAGAACTATATCTGTCATATGCCATGAACAGAGAACTTTACGGAAAAACAAACAAAACAACTTCATCTAGGTTCTTAGATGAAATTTCTGAAGACCTAATAGAAACATTAAGAATATCATTAGTTGGTGATGGTAAAAGCGGTTTAAGAAAGCAGATATCATCTGTTAATAGAAGTAAAAAAGATTTCAGCAAAGGAATAAAAGTTGAAATTGAAGATCTAACCAAAGGAAAAATTGTCTGTCACAAAGTATGGGGGCATGGATTAGTTATGGAGTTAAATGAAATTGACGGTGAATATATCGTGAAAATAGATTTTGACACCGTTGGTGAAAGAATGTTGAATTACAAATATGCTCCACTTAGAATATTGGAAGATTCAGAAGATTCAGAAAAAGAGATAGATACTGATTAATGCATTCCTATGTAGTTTAATTGCAAAAATGCATAAAAAAAAGCCTGGTTATTAGCCAGGCTTTTTTTTATTTAAGAAGAAAATTAACTATCTTCTTCTTTTTTTATTATTCTTTTTCTTTGTTGTACTTGTCTTTTTTACTGTGTCAGACAAATCATTCGCAACAATTACTTCATCCTTGTTCTTGGATGAATATTTTTTTGTCTTAATATCTGTAGTAGTAGTACCGGCTTCTAAGGCATTCAAATAAACAGGTCTAATCACACGTTCATTTTCTTTCTGCCAGTTAACCAACATTGGTACAACAATGTATAGAGATGAGTATGTTCCGGCTAACAATCCCACTAATAGAATTGTTGTAAAATCTCTAAGGGAAGAACCCATAAAGAATGCTAGAGCAAGCACACCTATCAATGTAGTAACAGATGTATTAAAAGATCTAATCCATGTTGTTGTAATAGACATATTGGCTATTTCAGCATAGGTTAATTTGTCTTTATAGTACTTCAGATTTTCTCTAACTCTGTCTAAAATTACAATACTATCTTGCAGAGAGTACGCCGTAATTGAAAGCAGAGCTGCAATCGAAGAAGTATTCAATTGAATCCAAAATAGTGATACTACTCCTAACGCAACGCTCATGTCATGGATTAATGCAATAATTGCAGAAACACCATCTTTAAACTTAAATCTGATTGCTACATACAATAGAATTAACAATAAAGCCAAACTAAGAGTTAAAAGAGCATTTTTTCTAAGCTCACTACCAATAGTAGGCCCGATAAAATCGGTTTGTCTAGTATCTGGATTAATTGATCCAATTTGTTCTTGTAGGGCATCAAATATTTCGTCTTGTTGATGGTTGGTGATTTCTGTCATACGGATCATATAGTGTTCGGGATGATTTTTGTCTTGCTGTATAACGGCTCCATCTTGATTAAAACCAGATAAAACTTCTCTTACGGTTGCAACACTAACGGGTTCTTCTGTCATGAAATCTATATTCATGACAACACCACCAGTAAAATCAACCCCAAGATTGAAAGGTGAGCCATTTGTTGAATTTCTTACTGTCATAATAACAACGCTGCATAAGAACAATATGAGTGCTATACGTAGTGACGTTTTACGGTATCCAATAATATTCCATTTACGAACTGGTAACATTTTTTCCCCCTTTCTAATCATCTTTTTCTGGTCCCTTGAGACCATAAAGCTTACCACTTACTTTTGGATTATTTACAGCAACAAAACTCAAAATGAATTGAGTAAAGAAATAAGATGTAACTAATGCAGCAACTATACCAGCCACAAGAGTTATTGCAAATCCTCTAATCTGTGTAGTACCAAATGAGTAAAGGATAATCATAGCAAGTAGCATAGCAAAGTTAGAGTCAAAAATTGCTGTCCACCCATGAGCATACCCTGCTCCAATGGCTGACAAGAATGTTCGACCTTTTGCATATTCTTCTTTAATTCTCTCAAACACAATTACATTTGAGTCGACAGCCATGCCTACCGAAATTATCATTGCGCCAATAGCAGGCAATGAAAGAGTTGCCTTTATTCCAAGTAAGAAGCCTAAGTAGATAATGACATAGAGAAGAAGAGCAAGTGCTCCCATAACTCCAAGCATTTTGTAAATAAGCATCAAGAACAAAATAATAGCTAGGAAGGCTATTATTGCACCAATTTTGGAGTTCTTAATTGTGTCTTGACCTAATGAAGGTCCTACAACACGTTCTTCTAAGAAAGTCATTTTTACAGGAAGTGACCCGCCTTGAAGTAAAATTGCTACTTCTTGGGCCTCTTTAATGCTTTCTTCATTCTTGCCACCAAACGTAATTACTGCATCACCACTTGTGATCGCTTCATTTACTTTTGGGGAAATTAGAAGTTCATCATCCAAGAAAATTGATATTGGTTTGCCAACATTATTTTGGGTTCCTTGAGCGAATAGTTCTTTGCCCTTTTCATCCCATTCTAATTGTACAATCGGCTCTCTAGGACCAGTTTGCTCCATCTGTTGATATGCAAATTCAGCTTTTTTAAGATTTTTACCAGTAACTAAAACATTACCTTCTTCATCTTTAAAAGTTAGAACAGCTACGCGGCCGATAATGTCTTTCGCCTGATCAATATCTGAATATCCAGGAATATCAACAATTATTCGACTATTTCCTTGAATTGAAACCGTTGCTTCGGATACACCAAGAGCATTAATACGTTTTTCAATAACAATTTTTGCAAGCTTGAGCTCTTCAGACGTAATCTGGTTTGTTTCTGTAGAAGCATTTAAATCTTCATTAGTAACAACGAGCTTTTCCTCAGTTACTTCTTTTTCTACAGGTTCTTCATCGTTTGCATTGTTTTCGGTAGAAGTTTCAGTAGCAGTTTCTTCAACCACCACTTTTTCTTCAGTTAGTGCTTCAGAAGTTGTAATTGCTTCTGCTTCCAGAACTAAGTGAACGCCACCTCGAAGGTCGAGTCCGTATTTGACTTGATTACTGTTGTAATTGTATACAATGCTCCATAGGGATATTGCAACAACGACAACTATAGTAATCAGTTGTCCCCATCTAATTCTCTTCATAGAATCACCCTTTCTAGTGAGATTAAAACAGAACAATTATATTTTAAAGGGAGTAATCGTCAACAACTCTTTTTTCTTTGTATGTTATAATGTTTCCCGAAAGTGAGGAATAATGTTAGAAAAACTTGAGAAATACTGCATTAGCAAAGGAATTAATTTAAACGAAAAACAATTTGTTCAACTTTCAAAATATTGTGAATTACTCCAAAAAACAAACGAACAAATAAATTTGATCGCTGATTCTTCCGATAAGTATCTTTTTGGCGTACACCTCAACGATTGTTTACAAATAAAGAATCTAAAGAAAATTGATATAAAGACAAATTGGATAGATGTAGGTTCCGGTGGAGGGTTGCCTGGACTTGTAGCAGCAATACTTTATCCAGGAGTAAAATTTAGCTTAGTGGAATCAGTAAGAAAAAAATATAGTTTTTTAGTATATGCATCAGTGCATTGTGAAATTGGAAACACTGAAATTTTTAATCAAAGAGCAGAAGAATTCGTAAACCAAAAAGAAATAAAAAAGACCTTTTCTGTATTTACTGCAAGAGGTGTTGGGAAGATGGAATATCTTGAGCATATGTTTAAAAATGCATTAAGTGGAGACGGCGTAATGATTTTATGGAAGAACCCAAATGAGGTAACTGAGTACCTAAAAAAGAATAAAGAATGGTCTCTAATAGAACACTTATCATATTTAAGCGGGGAACACGATAAACATATTATTTTAATACAAAGAAACAAAGTAAGAGGTAAAAAAGGGAGCTATGTTAGTAAAAATAAAAAGTTTTGCACTAGACGGGCTTGAGCCTGTACCAATAGATGTAGAAGTTGATATTACAAATTCAGGGTTACCTTCTTTTTCTATAGTTGGATTACCAGATACTGCTGTTCAGGAATCAAGAGAAAGAGTTAGATCGGCACTAAAAAACAATGGGTATTTATTCCCGCGTCACAGAATCACGGTTAATCTAGCTCCAGCAGATTTAAAAAAAGAAGGCTCGTGCTATGATTTACCGATAGCAATTGGAATTTTACTTGCATCAAAGCAAATACAAGTTAAAGATAGCGCTACAAGGTATTTTATCGGAGAACTTTCTTTGGATGGACTACTTAGAAGCGTAAATGGAATACTGTCTATGAACTGCTTTTTAGAAAGAAAGAGTGACAAAATTCAAAAAACTCAATTTTTCTTTCCATATATTAACAGAAACGAAATAGTTTTTGCTAATCCAACTACATTCACATGCAAATCTTTAGCGGAAACAATAGAGATGTTAACAAACGATTGTGAAGCTCCAGAAATAAAGAGAATAGATTTTGGAAATGAAGATGGGTATACAATTGGATTCGAAGACGTAGTCGGACAGGATTTTGCAAAAAGAGCATTAGAAGTTGCTGCATCTGGAATGCACAACATGATGATGATAGGTCCTCCGGGAACTGGCAAAACAATGCTTGCTAGAAGATTGCCATCCATATTACCAATGTTATCTTTTGAAGAATCTATAGACGTTTCACAAATATATAGTGTTGCTGGAATGCTTCAAAAGGATAGTGGATTGATAAGAAAAAGACCATTCAGGGCACCACATCATTCTTCTTCAGCTTCTGCATTGATAGGTGGAGGAAGTAAGCCAAAACCAGGTGAAATATCTTTAGCACACAGGGGAGTATTGTTCATGGATGAATTCCCAGAATTTCAAAGGAATGTAATAAACGCGCTAAGGCAGCCTCTGGAAGATGGTAGTATTACAATTTCCAGGGTGCACAACACTGTAAAGTGGCCATCAAAATTTATGCTAATAGCTACAATGAATCCTTGTCCATGTGGATATTATGGAGATTCACAGAAGGAATGTATGTGTACACCATCTCAAATAAAAAGGTATCAGGCTAGAATTCAGGGTCCAATCATGGACAGAATTGATATGGTTTGTGAAGTATTGAGGGTAGATCAAGAAAAACTCGTTAAAATGAAATCATCTGAACCTTCTAAAGAAGTTAGAGATCGTGTGACTATTGCACAAGATATTCAGAAGAAAAGGTTTAAAGACGAAAAATACTTTTTTAATTCAGAAATGACATCTTCTGCAATAAGGAAATATTGCAATCTAGATCAAGAAACTGAAACGTTTTATGCAAGTATTAGCAAGAAATTTGCTTTTTCAGGCAGAGAACATCTAAAAGTCATAAAAACCTCAAGAACAATTGCTGATATGAGACATTCAAAAAATATTGAGTTACCTGATATATGCGAAGCATTGCAATATAGATTTAGATTTAATGACTAAGGAATAAATAGAAAAAGCCCAGAGCAATTGCTCTGGGCTTTTTCTATTAAGCAGAAATTAGTTATTTAAAAAAACTGTTTACTACGGATGCAACTTCTGTACCAACACGAATTTGACCTTCTTTTGTTTGAGCTCCGATGTGTGGAGTTAAAACAATTTCTTTTAAAGCAAAAAGTGGACTATCTTTAGCTGGCTCAGACTCATATACATCAATACCAGCAAAGGAAATTTTCCCACTATTCATAGCTTCTGCCAAATCTTTTTCCACAACAATACCACCGCGTGAGCAGTTAATAATTGCTGCACCGTCTTTCATTTTTGAAATAAAAGTTGAGTTGATTAAATTTTCCGTAGAACATGTTTTTGGGCAATTAACAGTTACTAAATCTGAATTTTTAGCAAGATTTTCTAAATCTGTTAGTTTTACGCCATCAATGTTACATTCTTTTACAACTATATCAAAGGCAAGAACATTCATGCCAAGAGCTACTGCACGTTTGGCAACTTCTTTGCCAATATTACCAAAACCAATAATACCCATTGTTTTTTGGTATAATTCGCGACCTTTAAATTTTTTCTTTTCCCATAAGCCTTGTTTTGTAGATACAGTAGCATCTGGAAGATGTCTCATGCCAGAAAGTGCCATGCCTATGACAAGTTCAGCTACAGAAATTGAAGAAGCTAACGGAGTATTGTGGACAACAATATTTTTTTCTTTTGCTGTTACTTTGTCAATATTATCAGTTCCAACACCACCTCTTACAATAAGCTCTAAATTCCCAGAGTTATTAAGTGTTTCTTTACGAATTTTTGTTCTTGATCTTACAACTACTGCATTGTATTCGCCAATCTCTTTACACAAATCTTCTTGGGTAATATCTGTTTTTTCTATTACTTCAAATATTCCATATTTTTTTAATTGCTCAACACCTTCTTTAGCTATTGGATCTGCAATTAAAATGCGTTTCATAATTATGCTCCTTATCTGTCAAGAACTTCTATTGCTGCAGAAATTCCTTTTCCATTTTCAAATGAATAACCTAGTTCTTTAAGAGTCCGCTCAATTGTAGTAATACCTAATATTACGTCGTTTGGTCCAACATTGCCCATAGCTGATATGCGGAATATTTTACCTTTTAACTCAGCTTGACCACCTGCCATTGTTACATTGTATTTGTCTCTTGCTACTTTTACAAACTTACTACCATCTACGCCATCTGGGATATCTACAGCTATACAGCAATCTCCAGTGTCTTGATTATATAATTCTAGACCTAGAGCTTTAACGCCTGCGCGTATTGCATTTGATAAATGGTGATGTCTAGCGAAAATATTTTCTAAACCTTCTTCTTTCATTAACTTTAATGCTACATCTAGTTGAACAATTACGCTTATTGCTGGAGTCCATGGAGTAGAATTTTTGGCAGCACTTTTTAGAGCTTTTTTCCAACTAAAATAGTATTTTGGTAAAGTGGAAGATTCCATCAATTTTTCTGCTTTTTTATTGAGAGCCACAAAAGCTAATCCTGGTGGTAGCATAAAGCCTTTTTGTGAACCAGATACTACAACATCAACTCCCCACTTGTCGGTATAGAGTGGGGTAACTCCAAGACCAGAGACGGCATCAACTACTAAAACAATATCTGTGTTTTTTGTAATTTTTGCTATAGCTTCAATGTCGGTAACTCCACCGCTTGAAGTTTCTGAAAGTGTTGTAAAAATAGCTTTTACTCCAGGATTATCATTTATAGCTTTTTGAATCTCTTCTGGTTTAACTGTTCTATTCCACGGAATTTTAATTTCTACTAAGTCTAGCTTGTAAACTTTACATAAATCTGTCCAACGTTCTCCAAATTTACCACCGTTTACAGCGATAACTTTATCGCCAGTGGAGCAAAGATTAATTACTGAAGACTCAAGTGCGCCGGTACCAGATGATGTTAAAATCATGATTGGGTTTTCAGTTTGAAATAAATACTTCAAGTTTTTTGTTGCTTCTGCAAAGATTGCCTCAAATTGTGGTGTACGATGATGCATTATGGGCATCGCTGCAGCGATTAATACTTCTTCTGGAACCTGTGTAGGTCCTGGTGTTAAAAGAATAGGTTTACGCATTTATATCCTCCTGATGATTTTGGGTAAATCATAACCAAAAAAGCTAAAAAAAAAAGCCACTTTTGAAAAGTGGCTTTTTTTTATTGGAGTTTAAGAAAATATTAAATAGCTTAAATGATTCCTTGAGCTAGCATTGCATCAGCAACTTTTAAGAAACCAGCAATATTTGAACCCCTTACTAAATCATTTCCAAAACCATATTCTTTAGCAGTTTTGGAGGCACTTGAGTAGATATTTTTCATAATTGTCTTTAATTTTTCATCTACTTCTTCAAAAGACCATGAAAAACGAAGACTATTCTGAGACATTTCCAACGCAGAGGTAGCAACTCCTCCCGCATTAGCAGCTTTTGCAGGTCCAAAAAGTACTTTGTTATTTAAGAAAATTTCAATTGCTTCAGGACTGGAAGGCATATTTGCTCCTTCTCCAACTGCAATAACTCCGTTATTTACTAATATCTGAGCTGATTTGGCATCAATTTCATTCTGAGTTGCACAAGGTAGTGCTACATCTGTTTTGATTGTCCAAATGCCTTCACAGCCGTCATGATATTCGGAATTTGGATGTGAAAGTTTGTATTCTTTAATTCTTCCACGTTCAACTTCTTTTATGCGTCTGACTGTTGCTAAATTTATTCCTTCTGGGTCATATATGTACCCATTGGAATCACTTAATGTAACTACTTTGGCACCAAATTCTTGAGCTTTTTCAGTAGCGTAAATTGCAACATTTCCAGAACCAGAAATTGAAACAGTTTTACCTTCAAAAGAAATTCCATTGTCGGTTAACATTTCATTCATAAAGTAAAGAAGTCCGTATCCAGTAGCTTGAGTTCTAACTAAGCTGCCACCATACATTAATCCTTTGCCAGTTAATACTCCAGCTGTAAATTGATTTGTTATTTTCTTATATGTTCCATAAAGATTTCCGATTTCTCTACCACCGACTCCGATGTCACCAGCAGGAGTGTCTACAAATTGACCGATATGGCGATATAGTTCTAACATGAAATTTTGGCAAAAACGTCTAACTTCTGCATCTGATTTACCCTTAGGATCAAAATCAGAACCACCCTTGCCTCCACCAATAGGAAGACCTGTAAGAGAGTTTTTAAAGATTTGTTCAAATCCTAAAAATTTAACAATACCAAGGTTTACAGATGGATGAAATCTCAAACCTCCCTTGTATGGACCAATAGCGCTGTTAAATTGAACCCTAAAACCTCTATTTACATTCACTTTTCCAGCATCATCCACCCAAGTTACTCTAAATTGGATGATTCTTTCAGGTTCAATGATCCTTTCAAGGATGCCTGCATCCATATACTCTGGGTGTTTTTCCACAACAGGAATTAAAGAATCCAAAACTTCTTCAGCAGCTTGGAGAAATTCTGGTTCGGAATGGCTTTTTTTAGCTAAATTTTCTTTGATCTGGTTGACAACATCTCTGGTTTGTAACACTTCTACCTCCATAAATTTTTAATAAACGAGTCGCACAAAGTTCCCAGTTCTGATAATCATTTGAAAGCTGAAAATCTGAACTTTGTTCAGTGTAATAAGGTTAAAAAAATTGTCAATGGGAAAAAGAAATATTCATTTACAATTTTAACATTAAAGTCAGAGCTTTTCGATATAACCGATTGCTTGGTTTTTGTCTCCATCCATAACAACTGTTAAAGCTGATCCAGGGAATGTTCTATCAACTTGGAATAAGCAAATTACTTTTTCTAATCTTTCTGGTATTTTCAAAAATATTTTTATCGAGTTATGTTTTTCGAAAATTGATTCATCTAGAATGTTATTGTCTTTTTCTGGATAAAGCGGTAAATATTTTATCTGTGCCTCAACAAGGTCTTGAAAAAAGTGTGTTCCAAACGATAGTTCAGGGACATAATCTTGTTTTTTCTTAGCAATTTCTACAAGCAATGAAGTGTTATTTATGTCGCAGTATCCAACATGTACTCCAAGTTTTATATCTCCCCTGCTGCCCCATCTACCAGGACCCATAAGAATAAATTCTCTTCTTGGAAGAATTTGGTTCAATTCTCCAACTATTTTACCTACTTCAACTAAATCACCGTATGACTCCAGTTTTGAATATTCATCTGGATTCACATAAACGATGAATTTGATGTCTTTTACTTTTCCTGAAGTAATATACTTGTTTGCAGTAAATATAATTTTATCTTTAGAAATATTTTCGGGAATTGTTATGCTTTTAGGACCAACAGATTGACTTTGAGGTCTACATTGCAGTAAATACAATTTATGAATATCACCGTCACATGCAAATTCAACATCTACTGGGAAACCAAGTTCATCTTGAAGTATATTTAATATATCTTTTATTTGGTGAATAAATGGACCATTCTTTAGCAATCTTGAAAAACTAACAACTGGTACGTCTTGCGAAATATTTATCATATTGCCGGTAGGCGTATATATTTCTCGATCTTTGTATATTGATATTATCTGGTTTAGTGCAGGATAGTTATATCCGACTTCACGTAGAAGCTTTTCAAAAGAAACCGTTTCAAATCGACGAGAAATAAGGTTTATAACATCAATATTCTTCTGCGAGTATCTTAGAATGTCTTCAGGTTCAACATTTACTCTTAGTCCTGGCATTCCGGGGCAAATTAGCACTGGATAGTCGTTATCTACTCTATCTACAGCCCTAGTACCAAGTCCAGCAACAATTCTTGCAATGCCGTGTTCACGTTTTATCCTAGGTGACCATCTAAATTCGTTGTGACTGAATGCTACACCAGCAAATGCTGGAAAATAATATTTTCCAACTTTTCTTCCAACAACTTCTTGAATCAAAATTGCCATCTCTTCGTTGAAATCTAGCAAACCTCTTTCTCTTCGATATTCAATAGGATCAGGTCCAAATACACTTGCATATACCTCCAAAATTGCATCAATAAGAGACTCCAGCCTTTCTTTCTTGGTACCCTGGTTTGCAACAAAAAGACTTTTATATTTTCCTGCAAATGAAGCATCAAAGCTGTCTTCAAGAAGACTAGAAGAACGAACAATCAAAGGTGTGTCTCCAAAATCATCCAAAGCATAACTCAAACCTTTTACAATTTCAGGTGGCATTGCTGAGTTTTTAAAGATTTGTTCTAGATAGGCATATTCTTGTTTAATTTCTATAGATTTTCGATATTTAATATTCGGCATTTCTTCTAAAGCATTGAAATGTAAAAAGCTAATTATGCCATCAGAAGTAAGAAACCAAGTTTTTGGAATACACAAATTTCGAATTGATACATTATTTTTTTTCGCTTTGTTTAAAATATTTTTTGCCCTTAGCAATCCAGCAGTTTTTCCTCCAAGTTTTCCATTTCCTCTTCTTGGGCCAATTGTATAAGTCAAAATGTCTGAAAAATCTGAAACTTTTATGAAACGTTTCGTTGTGTTTATATAGTCTAGGTCTTCACTAAAGAATCGCCTAATTAGGGCAACGCGAATCCCAATATCTTCTTCTTTGGATAAGCTTTTGTAGGAATCTTTCATGTTTGAAAATTTATGAAATGCTTCTGTAATTTCTTCTAAAGAAACATCTCTTTTCTCTGCAGTCATAGTTAAAAAACTCGCTTTTTCATGTCGAAGCCATAATTTTATCATCTTGTTGATTCTTTCAGATGATAGTTCTTGCTTAGCAATTTGGAATATCTCCTCAATTATCTGATCCAGCAAATTAGTCTCAATTCTTGGAATTGGTTTGTTATCGCTTCTTGCTTGGTCTTCACTTAACTGATTTGAATTAGATTCTAATTTTAGCATCAATTCTTCTACTCTTTTTACATTGCACTTGTGAAGGTAGTGCATCATTTTTCTACCCAATCTGTTTATTAAAACTGGATCTGTGTATTGCAATAAATCAACTATAACTTCCCATTCTTGTTTATCTTCCATTCGAGATACTTCCTTTCTTTTAATGTATTGGTTTGTATATTATGCCGATACCGTTTTTTCCATCTGCATGTATTTCCCATGAGCTATCAAAACAAAACACTTGGGTAAATTTATTTTCAATAACTGGAGAAAATTTAGATAGCCATTCCCAGTCAACAAATTGTTTTTCTCTGTTTTTTGAAATTGTCAGATATGCAATTTGAAGAGATGTGATATTTTGAAAAAAATGTGACCCTTGTGATGGATCAATATGTAAATTAGGTAAATCATATTCAATAAATGCCTTTGTGTTAGAAATGTTGTTCCATTGAACGGGTATTCCTAACCAAGGATCTGAAGACCCCCATCTTCCAGGGCCAACTAGAATATAGTTATTCTTTTCATTAGTCATTTTTTGATTAATATCATTTATCTCGTTAACAATATCTCTTGTTTTAGAAAGATCAAAAGAATTTGGTTTTACGATAACGATGTGATTTAAGTTTTTTGTAATACCATTACCAAGTGCGTTATCTGTGTAGCAGAATAGTAAATTTTTATCAATTTTATCTAGAGAAATATTTATTTTGCTTGAAAATTTCATCATTGGTCTAACCTGTAAAAAACCAAAATTCAATACGTTTGTTTTAGGAGATATTGTTAAAGCACACTCAATTTCTACTGGCGAAGCCATAGAATTCTCGCAAATTGAAAGAAGAGATTTTATAGATTCTGTGAAAGAGCTTCTTTGTTTATTTAGTAGAGAAGCAAAAGTTATAATTTTAGGTCCTTTTCTATATATTCCCTCTAAAATGCGGTCATTCTCGAAAGAATATGTTGATGCGATAAAGTTAAATGAATCACCATTTAAACCATCATTAATTGGAAGATTTACCATAAATTCATCTTCGTTAATATACAGGGACTTTGTGTATGGTTTCATATTTATAGCCCAGAATTTTTTTTGTGTTTTTTTTAATGCTAATTCTGTGCTGGACAACTGTGGAAGTATATTTGGATAAGAAGGGCTGAAACGTAGAGTTGTTTCTCCTTCGACAATTGATTTTCCAAGCCCCATAGCCAATTGAACAATTCCATCCTCTTGTTTGGCATGTCCAAATGGATAATAGTTATAAGATCTAATTACACCAGAGCCTTCAGGATAGAAAAGATCGTTTTTTCGACTTCCAACAACCTTTTGAATGATGATCCCCATTTTCTCTTCTTCAATAAGGTGATTCGTAGATTCCATATATTTTCTAGCTTGTTTAAAAAAAGTAGAAGCGTATACAAATTTGATTGCGTTACATAATTGCATGAAACGAAGATCATTGGAAGATTCATTGTTTGGAAGCATTTTTGTTGCATAAATTCCAGCAAATGGGTGATATAGTGCGTCTTCAAGAAGGCTTGAAGATCGAACTGCTATCGGGTCTGCAATCTGAAGAATAATATTTCTTAAGTCTCCGATAATTGTTGGTGGTATGCTACATTGTATAAATAATTGTGCAATCCTTTCATCTGGAAGATCAGTTGAGTAAATGTACGATAGATTGTTAATTTTTATAAAACTATCGAATACATCAGTTCCAATTAAAATTGAAGATGGAATGAATAAGTGAATATCAGGAAAAGCGCTAAATGGAAAATCTTTAACTAAAAGTTTGTTAAAAAACGAAAGTCCTCTTGCTTTTCCTCCGATGGAACCGCTTCCTAGTTTTCCAATCGTCCATTCCTCTAATGGGAATTTTCTTGAATAATTAACAATTGAACCCTTGGTTTTTATTGAAAGAATGTTCTCAATGTTTTCAATCAGCAGTGATTTTTTTTCTGAAATAGAAACAGGAGACGTTTCTTTATGGAAATTCTTAACTATCTCAGCTAGCTTAAATTCAGAATGAACTAAAAACCATCTTTCAAGAGATTTGTTGTACACTTTGTTGTTCAGTGATTCTTCATTTAGCGAATCTAAAACCTCTTTTAACGATTCGATGTTTGTAATTTTTGTTTGAATATTTCCTTTGGCGTCTCTAAATACTATGTCACCAAAACCAAATTGAGAGAGAATAGCTGCTTTCATTTCATGTAAAATATGCTTAGATGCCTTCTTGATACAAAAAATATTTTTACTTGGAAAACTTTGGTCAGTTACTTCACAGGTTTGAGTAACTATCGGGATGTATGGGTCAACATCCAAAATTTTATTGATTAGAATAATTCCTGAGTCTTTTGATAAAACACCATTCATTGGAAACTCCATATCGGATATTACTCCAATGATTTGATTCTGATATTTTGAAAATAGACTTACTGCAGATTCATATGTTTTTGCTAAAACAATTTTTGTTCTTGTTTTTTGAATAAATATCTTTTTTAAATAGCTTTTTTCTGAATCACAAAGCTTAGCTGTTTCAACCCATAATGCTTCATACAGTATGTTCAAGTAGGAAGAATAGTATTTAATATTGTCTTCAACGAATAAAATCACTGGTATTGGTAGAACGAGAGAATCAGAAATTATGTTAATCTTATCTTCAACATATTGAATGATGCTTGCGATAATTCTATTATCACCTTTCCATAAAAAAATATCAGTATCTGTTTTCCACATTTTCTGAATTTCTTCAACAGAAAATTGTAGTTGATTACAAAGAAGGAAAGCTAGTGTTGTTTTTGTGTAGTTGCTACTGAAGTTTTTTATAAATACTGAAGGGTTTTTTTGATAGTTGCGAATGCAGTAAATGACTAAGGCAAAGTTTTTTGTTTCAAGCTCTTCTTTGGCTTCTTGTTCATTTGAAACTCTTGATAGACTAGGAATATATCCTAAACCCTTTCTACTGTAAACACTGCTTACTAAATCGTTTAAACTTCCATCTTCTTCGAGCATGAACGAATCGTATTTGTTAGCAATCAATAATATTTCTCTAACACTGAATAGACCTAATCGCTCATTATCTCTATGCATTTTGAATTCTTGTTTTGTAAAATATCAAACCTGAATGCTTCATTTTTATTCTCCAATTCTTATCCAGTTAGTATTTCTTACGAAGCTCTTTGTGAAAATTGTATATACATGTAAAGATATGTAAAAAGATTTACGAAAACTTTTTGTAACTAATATGTTACTTATATACAAAAAAAAGAGGCTGGGATATCCCAGCCTCTTTTTTTAATGTCTAAGCAATTTTAAAATACTACACCCAACCTCTGGCTTTACAGATGTCAGCTACTCTTTGAATCGCGATCATATATGCAGCATCTCTCATGTAAACTTTTCTTGAACGAGACAATGCGGATACTTTGATGTAAGCATCGGTCATTTTTTGATCTAATTTTGACAATGTTTCATCTTTAGACCAGAAATAATTCATATTGCACTGTACTTGTTCGAAATAACTACAAGTTACTCCACCAGCATTTGCTAAGAAGTCTGGAATCATAAAGATTCCTTTTTCTTGGATAATTTTGTCTGCTTCTGGTGTAGTCGGACCATTTGCACCTTCAGCAATAAGCTTTACAGATCTAGAAATTTTCTTTGCGGTGACTTCTGTAATTTGGTTTTCAAGCGCTGCTGGAACTAATATGTCAACATCTTGTTTAATCCAATCATCGGCGTCTAGTACTTCATATCCTATACCTTTGGCTTTGTCTTTATCAATTCCACCAAAGCGGTCTGTAATGGAGAGAAGTTCATCCAAATTGACACCATCTTTTTTCAAGAAAGTGTATGCTTTTTTATCTTTTTGATCCCAACAAGATACTGTAACAGCTTTTCCGCCGTATTCTTGGTAGAGCTTGATGGCATACTGAGCAACATTGCCAAAGCCTTGGAATGCGGCTGTTGTTTTTTTAATATCGATACCTAGTTCTTTTAGGGCTTCTCTTACTGTGTATATTACTCCATACCCTGTGGCTTCGGTTCTTCCAAGAGAACCACCTGCACCAACTGGTTTCCCAGTGATGAATCCTGGGAAATGCCCATTATGAATTTTTTCATATTCATCCATCATCCATAGCATGTGTTGGCCATTTGTCATAACGTCAGGTGCTGGAACGTCTTGAAGAGGTCCAACATTTACTGATAATTGGCGTACCCAACCTCGGCAGATGCCTTCTTGCTCTCTGTCAGACAGTTGGTGTGGGTCACAAATAACTCCGCCTTTTGCTCCGCCAAGCGGAATGTCAACAACTGAGCATTTCCATGTCATCCATGTAGCTAATGCTTTTACTGTGTCAATTGTTTCTTGTGGATGAAAACGTATGCCGCCCTTGCCAGGACCTCTAGCATCGTTGTGTTGAACCCTAAAGCCTTGGAATACTTCTACTGAACCGTCATCCATACGTACTGGAATTTGGAAATGATATTCGCGGAGAGGGTTTCTAAGTAGAGCCTTAGTGCTTTCGTCTAGATCTAATTTCTCAGCTACTGAATCAAACTGCTCTTGAGCCATTTTAAATGCGTTGAAAGATTTGTCAGACATATTATTGTTTCCTCCTTGGAATGATTAAAATACTAAATCCAGCAACATTCTATCCAAAATAAGAATCTTGTCAAAAAAGAAAAACCACTGTGAGATACAATAAAGTTAGTTTTTTCATTTACACTAAATTCAATATTTTTATACTTAGTTTGTTGATGTTTATGTGCCCTTTATTTATGGGAGATAATAGGAGAAAAAAAAATATATTAGCAAGAAAAATTAAAAACGTTGTTACTAATTTATACTAATCTTTGATTTTTTGAAAGAGGGGATGACGATGGATCAGTGCTCTGAAAAAACCAATACACAAGGTGCGTTAGAAACAGCTAGTGAAGAACAGATGGAGCTGTTAAACTCTATTTTGGTAAAATATAAAAAAAAGCCTGGTAGTTTAATAACAATACTACAAAAAGTTCAGGGTGTATTTGGGTATCTTCCTTTGGACGTACTTAAATATATTTCAAAAGAAACAGGCATCAAATCTCCAATTATATACGGAGTAGCAACTTTTTACACTCAATACAGATTAAAACCAGTAGGGAAATATTTGATACTTTTATGCAAAGGAACAGCATGCCACGTTAATGGAGCTAACGAGATTGAAATTACAGTTTGTGATGAGTTGAATATTAAAAATGGTGAAACAACTTCTGACGGATTATTCACATTAAATAATGTTGCATGCTTAGGATGCTGCAGTCTTTCTCCCGTAATGATGATCAATAGTGAAACTTATGCAAAACTAACTCCAAAAAAGACTAGAAAAATTTTAAAGGAGTTACGCAAAAAGAATCAAAACAGTGAAAACGAGGAGAAATAATATGAAGATTATGGTTGGACAAGCAAGTTGCGGAATAGCAGCTGGGGCGGCAAAAATTAGTGACGCTATAAGACAGGAATTAGATCTAAGAAACTCGTCCATTGAGTTAGATTTAACGGGATGTTGTGGAACATGCTATCTTGAACCAATTGTGGATGTGTATGGTAAAAATGGAGAAAAAACTACCTTTGTTAACGTGAAGCATGATCATGTTAAGGAAATTGTAGATTTTGCAATTTCTGGTAGAGCTATTGAAAAAGCTGAAACGATAAGCGAAAAAGACTTAAAAGCTAAAACACTCCAAAAAAAAGTTGCACTTAGAAACACTGGTGAAATAAATCCTGAGAAAATTGATGAATACATTGAAAGAAAAGGTTATGATGCAATAAAAAAGTGTTTACAGAAAATGTCGCAAGAAGAAGTAATTGCTGAAGTAAAAAATTCTGGACTTCGCGGAAGAGGTGGTGCAGGATTTCCAACTTGGTTCAAATGGAATGCTGCAAACAAACAAAACAATAAACCAAAATACATGGTATGCAACGGCGATGAAGGTGACCCAGGGGCATTTATGGACAGAAGCCTTCTAGAGGGCGACCCACATAGTGTTATTGAAGGAATGATGATTGGCGGTTATGCAATTGGTGCAAGCGAAGGAATATTTTATGTTAGAGCCGAATATCCTTTAGCTATAAAAAGATTGGAAATTGCCATAGAACAAGCAAGAGGAAAAGGTATTCTTGGAAAGAACATATTTGGATCAGGCTTTGATTTTGATATTTGGATAAAAGCTGGTGCAGGTGCTTTTGTTTGCGGAGAAGAAA
>JAGLCW010000183.1 GCA_023146045.1 Caldisericia bacterium | reverse complement strand
TATTCCTGGTTTTGATCGGAATTTTAAAAGTCACGGTGGTTATGTAATTAAAGTTAATCCAGAAGGTACAAAATTAGATTTTTCAACATTCATAAGTGGAACAAATTTTGATGAGATATACGATATAGCTATTGATAACAATGGTTGCTCATATATTACTGGGAGTGCAGAATCAACTGATGACGAAAGTTTTCCTATAGGTGGAGGTATTCCTGGTTTTGATCAAATACACAATGAACTGAAGGATGCATTTGTAATAAAGATTGATTCTAGTGGAACTAGATTAATTTACTCTACATATATAGGAGGAGATAAAAACGACGAAGGCATATGTATAATTGTTGACGAAAATGATTGTGCTTATGTGACTGGAACAACTTTTTCTAAAGAAAAAACATTTCCAGTTTCAGATAGTATTCCTGGATTTTACAAACATCATAAAGAACATGAAGATGTATTCTGCATTAAGTTAAACCCAGAAGGTACAGATCTTTTGTACGCTTCCTATTTAGGTGGTTCAGATGAAGATTTATGCCATAGCATTTGTCTTGGTCCAGATAATGAACTATTTGTTTCTGGAGATACACGTTCAGATGATGGAGGATTTCCAACTGGTGGCAGATACCCTGGTTTATTCCCAATATTTAGTGGAAATATAGATTCATTTTTGGTTGAGATAAATACAGTCGGAGATGATATTCTTTTCTCAACTTTTTTTGGTGGTCGGATGGAAGAGGAAAACACATTTTGTGTACTAAGCAATAACAATATTTTTCTTGCAGGTAAAACAACTTCTACGGAAAATGACAATCCATCTTTTCCAATACTACCGGATATCCCTGGTTTTAGTAAACGTAACAGAGGTGGAAGCGGAGATGTTTATGTAGCAAAAATAACTTTTGATGAACCTAAAGAAGAAGAACCAAAACCCTCCCTTGATACATACATTTCATCAGATAAAATCACATTAAAACAGAATAGACAAGACACTCAGACTTTAACTATTAAGAACCTTGGAGAAAAGGATTCAGTTCTTGAAGGAACATTCAATATTGAAACAGATAATTCTTCAACAAATGTTGGTTGGCTAACTATAAACAGAAACAATTTCAAGCTTCTAGAATCAGAGGTTTTAGATGCAGAAATAATCATTTCAAGTTCTGAATTAGATCCTGGTGAATACAACGGCACAATCTT
>JAGLCW010000182.1 GCA_023146045.1 Caldisericia bacterium | reverse complement strand
CTATGACTGGCAATGGTAATGTAGGAAGTCAACTGTATACATATGATCAAAAACATTGGCTTGCTTCATTTACAGATACTGGTAAACAAACTACTCCAACATTTAATTACACATACTCAAGTGCAAAAGAACTAACTTATTTAGATTACCCAAATAACTTACAGCTTAATCAAGTATATACAGCTAAGAACATTACATCTCAAACATATACAGATACAGCTACTCAAACTACATTCTCTTCTATTGGTCAATCATTTTCAAATGATAAATTAGCAGGTTACTCATACAACACTAAGGCAGGAATAAATACTTTTTCTGATACTGTTACTCCTTCTTATGTTTCTACAGGAGCAATGAAAGAAAAACTAGACACTCTAACTTACAGTGGTTCAGGTAGAGTAATTACTTATGGATATGATGCTAATCAAGGAAGATTGAATAGTCTTAAATACAGTGACATAGATCCAAACAATCCATTTACCTTGTCATATGATGCAGCTGGTAGAATGAGTTCAATTACTGATCCTAACAGTCAATCAGTAGCATCATACAACTACAATGTAAATGACCAAGGTAAACTATCATCTATTAGCTATGGGAATGGAAACACAGCTGGTTTTACCTGGAATGCTAAAAACAAGATTACAAACTATGTTTACACAGATAATACAAGGCAACCTGCTTCTACTAAAGCATATGAAGTAAGTTACTATGATGATGGTAGACCATCAGGTTATAGCTACACATTAGATATGGCTTACCAATATGAATGGAAGTTTTACTATTCACCTGCTGGATTAGACAAAGCAGAAAAGTGGTATTACGCTACTCAATTGATTGATATTGATACAACTGTTGCACCAAATGGAAAAGTCTTATCAATGACATATGCTGATTACAATTGCCAAACAGGTAGTTGTTATTCTGGAGAAGCATATTGCTTATATGATCCATGTGGTAATTTAACATCTGTCATTGACAATGCTACATCTACAGAAGTATGGGCAAGAGCAATAGACAAAAACACCAACGGAACAATAGGAATATATAATCCATACAATATGGAAATTCCTATTAGTGCAGAAGCTACAATTAATCCTGCATATGATCAAGCAATAAATGGACCAATTGACATATACATAGGCGAAACTGGTCATTGGTCAAATAATGTACAAATTGGAAATACAGCAAAACTAACTACTTACATTGGCGACAACGGTGCTTGGGCAGCTATGAAGGGTGATGATGATTGTAATAATGAGATCTGTGGAAATAAAACTGGTTGGACTTGTGACAAAAAAGGTACACCTGATAAAGAATCATGGGACCCATTTTGTAATTGCGTTAGAAATTGTTTTGCTAGCGGTGATACAGAAAATCAAACTACTAATTTTGATGAGGACTCATGGAATAAATGGGAAAGTTGGATTGATTTAAAAGAGTCGTATGCTGTATATTTAACTACTATGAAGTTTCTTGTTGCTAAGGATAACCTTGATAACTGGATGGGGATCATTAGTTCATTAGCTGGAGGAGCTACTGGTGGTTTTGGTGCAGCTGTTAATAATTTGTTAAATGGTGCAAAAAACAGTTTGGACATGAAACTTTTAAAAGCTATTCTAGAGCTTAAATTGCTTTTCGCATTTAGCCATAGACAGTGGCTACCAGACACAAGGCCAGGAGAAACTGGACTTCAAAGATTTGAAAGATATTGCAATCTTGAAGATGATTGTAGAAAATTATGTGAAAGCCTCATACCAGAACACGCAAAGAAAAAATGATGATAGACAGAAGTTTCTATTTAATGTTTATCTGAATGTTTTAGAAATATGCCGTAGAGATACATGGAGGAGTTGCATGGAAAAAAATTTATCAGCGATGTTTCACAAAGGAATTTTTACAATCTTGTGTTGTGCAATAATTGTTCTTTGTTCTTCTTGTGGAAAGAAATTAGAAGATACAAAAATTGATGATGGAAACAGCGATGTTGCCAATGTTGAAGTAAGTTTGCCTGGATATACATCTGAAGAAAGTGAATACATTTCTGGTTTGATATTTAATTGGAATGAAATTGAAAAGGGAATGTCAAATTTAGCTTTTTCATTGTACAATGTCGAATTTAGTAATGACGAATGGAAACAGCAAACATTGAACAACGCTCTGCTTTTAGATCAACTATTTGATGAACCAAATCACTTTTTTGTACCTTCATCCTGTGCAGAAATTCAAAAGGTCTACCTTAAAGGAATAGATGAGTACCAAGGTAAGATTAGTGGTATTACCAGTGCCATGGAATCGTCAGATGAAGTAACAATTAACTTAATTTTGGATGACATAGGTGAAGAAAACGAGTTATTCAAATTGCTACCGATAAAAATGGAAGAAATAAAAAAACTAGACTGAGGACTTTAGTAGTAAAAAGAGTAGTACCTTTTTAACCACTTCTTTAAAAGCACCTTGCTTAACCTGCAGGGTGCTTTTTTTTATGCC
>JAGLCW010000181.1 GCA_023146045.1 Caldisericia bacterium | reverse complement strand
CCACCAGAAAAAGATAAGTTTTTGGCTCATTAAGAGCTTTAGACATAAAAAAAAGGGGGGATCTTAAGATCTCCCCTTTTTTTTATGTCTCATGAAAATCTATTTTTGTATTATTTCTTTTGCTAGTTTCATAAAGTGTTCTGCTGCAAAAGACGTTGGATCAGCAATTACTACTGGAGCTTGTTCGTTTCCACATGAACTTACTTTTTGATCAATTGGAATCTGAGCTAACAAGGGAGCATTCATGTTTTTTGCCATTATGGTTCCCCCACCTTCACCAAATATTGGATATACAGTGCCTGTGTCTGGTGCCTTAAAAAAGCTCATGTTCTCAATAATTCCCATTACTGGGACTTCTAATTTTTCAAATGTCTTGTAGAATCTTGTTGCGTCATCGGTAGAAACTTTTGCGGGCATTGTTACAACTAGTCCATAGTTTAACGGTAATGATTGTCCAACCGTGAGCATAGCATCACTTGTTCCTGGTGGTAGGTCTATTAGCAGAAAATCAAGTTCACCCCATTTGGTCATTGTGTATAATTGTTGAATTGCATTTGAAATCATTGGACCGCGCCACACAATTGGTTCATTTGTTCCTTGAGTTAAAACACCGATAGAAATTATTTTAACCCCATATTTTTCGATTGGTATAATATATTTATCATCTCCAACAGGATGTTGGTTTGTGTTAAACATTACTGGAATATTTGGTCCTAAAACGTCTGCATCCAATACACCAACTTTTTGACCTTGTTTTACTAATGCAATGGCAAGGTTTGTTACAACTGTAGACTTACCAACACCACCTTTTCCTGAACCTATGGCAATTATGTTTTTGATTTCACCCTTTGGAAGCACATGTGGTCCACCCATTCCAATTGCCTCTTTCTCTTTTTGAGTCATTTCAGCGAAATTTATAACAACGCTCTTGATGCCAATTTTCTTCAAAATTTCTTCAGCATTCTTTGCCATACTTTGCTTCAACGTACATTTAATTGTCGTTAAATTTAGTGTGAAGGTAACTTTGTCTTCAATCACTTCTAAATTCTTTACCATTCCAAGTTCCACAATACTCTTGTGAATTTCTGGATCTTGAACTTGTTCTAATGCTTTTAAGATATCTTCTTTAGTGTGCATTTGATATTCATCTCCTGTGTTTATTAATTGACATTAATTTAAAATTATTTGCCAGCATTTCAATAGTAAAACTTTACAATTCGTTAAATATGAATTGGTAGTGATTCTGCTAATTCAACAACACCAATAAATACTTCTGAAAATGTTGGGTGAGGGAACGTAATGGAACTAAACTGAGAAAGTGTCATTTTCTCCTTGATTGCTATTGTTGCGTAAGAAATCATATCTGTAGCGTGTTCTCCAACAACTGTACATCCTACAATCAAATCATTCTGTAAAAATATTTTTACAAAACCATCTCTAATACCACTTGCTCTAGCTTTTCCGTTTGCTGAATATGGGAAGGAATAAGCTTTGTCTCCACTTCTTTCTCCTACTGCAGCAAACTCTGGACTTGTAAATACAGCACTTGGTTGCAATTTGTAATTAATTGGATCTGTTTGTTTCCCAAAAATTCTATCAGCAACAATTAATCCTTCACGACTTGCAGTGTGCGCAAGCAACCATTGTCCATTTAGGTCTCCAACGCAGTATACGTCAGAATTATCTGTTTCAAGATATTCATTTGTAATGACGCCTACTTCTGAGTACTCAATGTTAAGTGGGTCAAGTAATTCTGGAATTATGTTTGGTTTTCTACCAATAGCAACTAAAACCATATCAAAGTCACGTTCTGAATGTTTGC
>JAGLCW010000180.1 GCA_023146045.1 Caldisericia bacterium | reverse complement strand
CTCCTATTGTTTTTCCAAAAGCTGAATCAATGAATGCTGAGATGACTGAAGAAAACTTTCGTGGAGTATGGCCAGATCGTCACTCATTTAAGCAATGTAAAAAAGACTTCATGAGAGCACAACGCTCTTCTGACAAGGGAAATAAATCTCCAATGCGTTCACTGATGCAGGAATTCTATCTTCGTATTTCATCTGATGATGACAGAATGATACCTGATAATTTAATTCAATGGTACAACCGTAAAGACATTATTGCAAACCCTGAGCGATACAGATGGTATATGACAACTGACTTCACCACAACCGGAAACGATGGATCTGACTTAAGTGGTATAGCTGTATGGGCTGTTAACTGGCGTGGTGATTGGTTCTTGATCTCGTTGAGTTTGCGTAAGCTGACACTGACCGATCAGTATGATATGGTGTTTGGTATGGCTAGAGAGGTGTTACAGCATGTGGATCATATTGAAGCTGGTGTAGAACTAGATGGTGGACAGTCTGTTCATATTCAGGCATTGAAAGACAGGATGCCCGGTGAAGATACATTTTTCTCATTCAGTAGACAAAAAGGATCAACAAGCAAAACTGCTGTTGGTATTCGATCACGAAATGAAAAAGGTAACAAACACTGGAGATTTAGAATGATGCTGCCTATGTTTGAAGCTGGTAATATCTGGTTCCCTAGAGAGCTTGAACATACTGCTGATCTTGGTGAGCTGATGGAAGAATTGAGATATGTATCTTATGGTGGATTTGGTTCTCGTCATGATGATGGAGCTGACCTGATTTCAATGATAGGTATGATGAAAGTTTCACTTCCGTCAAGAGATCATGCACCAACTAAAAAAAGAGTTGGTATGAAAGCTTCATCGATGAATGCTAAAATATGGGGTAAGAAACAGGAAGACGAGCATCAAGCTACCGCCTATGACAGCTACGCCTAATTGAGTTCTCACTTTATGCTATAATATTGTAAATAAATATTATGTCAAATAGGAGAATCAAGTATGACTTTTAAAGATTTAAAAAGCTTAGTCAATGTTCTACTTACTGGTGATGTTGTCTTAACCGAAAATAACGATGAACTAATGATGCTTCTTCGATATGGATTTGAGCGTATATCAAATGAAGCAGATGCCCTGAAGTTGTTTACTGTTGAAGAACCAAACCAACGTATCGTCAGAAATGGTCCCGGTGGATTATTTGTAAGAATGCCAAACGTACCTGAATTTGAGGAAGATGAACTTGACCTCGATGAAGAATTATGTTTTGCAGTTGCAAGACACATGTGTGCATTTGTCAGTACAAGTAAGTCAAAAGAACACACAGCTGAAGCTATGAAAATAATCAACTCATATAATCAGAAGGTTACAACATTCTTTGAAAATCTTGTAAGAGAAGAAGAGCGACAGTCATCTGGTAGAGATCTTACTCCATATCCGGGAGGTACTGTTTATGCTTAATGAATTTACTTTTGCTTATAGAAACAATGAGAAGATCAAGAATGCATTTGGAGAATATAATGGAGAGCAACTTCTAAAAAACTCAAAGAGAGTTTTCGGTGGACGAGAACAAGTGTTTTTTGAATATGGACGAGATGAATCATCTCCTGTTTATAACAAGATCAGAAAACAAGAGAAACTGAAAATATCCAAAAATAAATATATTCAAGTGTCTAAAGAAAATCGTTCTGAGTCTGGACTTACTATGATAGGTATGTTTGGAACAGATCATGATACTGGTACTGCTAGATATGATGTAGAATATGTAAATGGATATTGTCATCCTCTTATCAATCCTAAAAAGAGCATGGGTGCACTTAGAACCTATGAAACAAAGAAATACTATTCAGTAGATCTTTCATATATCCTAAGAATAAGCAGAGCATTCACTGATTTTGATTTCTCTGTATTTGATGGTGAAGGATTGCGTATTCTAAAGGCATGGATATTTGTCATGACCTATGGAGTAAAGCATCCAGAAGAACCAGGACTTATT
>JAGLCW010000018.1 GCA_023146045.1 Caldisericia bacterium | reverse complement strand
CCCTTTTTAAAGTAACAAATACAGTCCATAGAGATACAATATATCAATGGAGAAGGAAATATGTCAGAGAAAATAAATCAAAGGTGTGTCCAACTTTAACTGCTAATATGGGTACTGGTGGTCACAATGTTCCTTTAATACTTGACAAAAAAAGTATTAGAAAGCTGACACAAAGGGAGTGTGCAAATTTCCAGGGATTCCCTGAGGATTACAAGATACCTGAATTAGCAGATTCTCATTTGTACAAGCAATTTGGTAACTCCGTATCTATACCTGTTGTTAAAAGGATTGCCAAAGAGATTCAGAGAGTTTTTGATTAAATGTTTCATTGCAAACAAACAACAGAATCTCAGGAAAAATACGAAAGATATTTAAAATACATTGCACTTTTATCAAATTTGTTCTCAAGCTCTAAAACACCTTATTTGTATTATAGGTGTGCAGAGAATATATTCTGTGAGGCTTTCGATGCAGAAAACTTATCAAGAAGTGATGTTTCTGTAGATGCGAAAAAAATGGAATTGGCATAGGCTTAAAAACATTTTTGTTTCGGAATGGTGAGACTTTTCAAAAAGTCGCTGAATTTAATTCAGGTAGGAAACTGTATGAAAGTCTTGAATTGAAAGCTAAAGTGCTAGAAATTTCAGAGTTGAGAAATAAAAGGATAGACTTTACCGCAAAAGATCAAGATTTGGATGACTACATATATCATTGTGTTGGAAGATCTGATGGTAAGTTTTTGCTATTTGAAGAACACATGGATAAAGTAGATATCCAAACTTTAAAAATTATTAATGAAAAAAGAGGTAATATTCATTTTAAAGACTGTAAAAACGAATATAGATTTAATAATTCGAAGAGTACATTATTTAAAAAGTTTCATTTTGATTCATTTAAAGATATTGAAGTTGAGATTCTAGAAAATCCTCTTGAGATGATTAGTACAATTCAAAACCAGGATATATTTAAAAATACAGTTAAAACCAAATACTTAGGAACAATTTATTTACCTTTATATGGATCAAAGGGGACTGTAGAACTAAAGAGCAGTTTAAATCAGTGGAACGCTAGTGGTAGAAAACGTAAATCAAATGAAGCATATATACCAGTACAAGCAAGTATTCGAAAAAGGACCCGGAGTTTTTCCCAAACAAGGACACTAAATTCAATTTAAAGTTACCTAACGGTAAAATATTGAATGCAAAATTATGTCAAGGGGGTTAATGTAAAGCTTTGATGACAGATCCAAACGATGATCTTGGTAAATGGATTCTTAGAGATGTCCTTAGTTTAAAAGAAGGGGAATTGCTTACATCTGAATACTTAAATGAATTGGGAATTGATTCAGTAAGAATTGATAAAACTGGACCATTAGATTTTGAGGTAAATTTCTCTAAGACAGGTAGCTTTGAAAACTTCATTAAACATGGTGTTGTTTCGAACAAATAAACAATATTGATCCGTTCTTCTTTACATGAAACCAAGATGTAAAGTAATGATAGTGCTTCTATTGTTCTAGAAAACACAGACCTATGACATTTAGATTAATTCCATGATTACGTTCCTTCAACTGACCTTCAACCTTAATCCATCTAAAAATCAACAGTTCTTGATGTAATCAGCATTGTGTTTTCTCTAGTTGTGTAGACTAATGCCAATAATAGTTAGCATATAGCTTGCATTAAGTATCTTTTATCCTATAATGGTTGTCTAGAACTTTTTTTTAACTTTCAGTCTACCACAAGCCCAACCTGGTATATCGGGTTGAAGGTCAGTTTACAGAGTAGTGCTTAACATTTTGTCCGAAATAATGTTGACTTCCCAAAGAAACCGCCCAATAGAATCAATTTGAGCGGTTTCTTTTGTACCCGTAACTAATGTTGGCAAATATGATTATTTACATCAATTTGATTACAGATTTAAACACTTCTTTGTTATCTTTGATAGCCTTTTCGCTACCCATAACACAAATTGTATTTTTATCTGTTACTTTGTGCACCATGTTTTGGTAATTTCTAATATCATCTTTGGAAGTTTGTAATACTTGTTCTCTTTCGTTTTGACGAAATTCATCTGTAATGCCAGCCAGAGCATTTATAGTTGCCTTTGCTCCTTTTACAGATGGAGTCATTGGGAAATCCATAGAACCGATAGTTCCAATAATGTACTTTGTCATGTTCTTTTCGGACTCATTAAAAGATGAAAGGTAATCCCAAGCTTTATCGTAAATAGCAATTGTTTTTAATAAATTTGGATCTCTGTATGAAGAAAATAATGCTGCCCCACTATTTCTAAATACTGAAAAAGCTCCATAGGCTCCACCTAAAACTCGAACGTTCTCATACAGATAATTGTGTGAAACGACTGTTCTTAATACATTTAACTGTCCATTGTAGGAAAAGCCAAGACTTTTGTAGTCAAAACCTTTTGAAACATATTGAACATTTCCTGGGGTTATGAATCCTTCATTTTTTCTCTCTAATGGAAAATCCCAATTTGTTTCGGATGGTCTAATGCTATTAAATTTTTTGCATAAAACATTATAGTTCTGTTCCCATTCTTCTTTCAAGCTTCCATCACAAGTTACTGAAACAAGAGCTGGTTTAACAGAAAATAGTAAGTTTAGTACATAAGATAATTTTTT
Source organism: Caldisericia bacterium (assembly GCA_023146045.1). Taxonomy (GTDB): domain Bacteria; phylum Caldisericota; class Caldisericia; order UBA6126; family UBA6126; genus JAGLCW01. Next base: position 24,170 of record JAGLCW010000018.1, on the reverse strand, counting down.
TACAACAACGTCAGATTCTTGGTTAAAGGTTTTCTCAATCTCTTTAATAAATAAGTAATAACTAATTCCGCCAAGTTCTTCAGACAAATAAGCCGTTGGTGACCAATAAGATTGGAGTCGATTCATAGTAATGGCATGTCCACTATTCATCAAATTCATCTCTATACGTGATCTAATCTCTTGAACAATTTCTAAAATTCTTTTTTTATCCGAAAAATCTGTTCCCTGAATTACTTCTAGAATTAAAGCATTTGCTATTGATACTTTTTTTGTGAGTACTTTTGTAGAAATGGTAGCAAAACAATAGTATTTTTTTGCGTCTTCTACAAGCGGGATGATTGAAGAAGAATATCCAACACCACCTGTATGTATGTTTATCTGGTTATCTAAGTCACCATATGAATAGTTTTTTGTATTCATTTTTCCTATTACATCTAGTAGTAGTCCTGCCCATTTTAAATCTTCTTTTTTTAGATGCTTCATAGAAAAGAATAATGTTTCATACAGAATGCCATTTGTATTTATATCATGGTGATACGTTTCAGTTTCGTTAACATTCAATTTGTTTTGTGGAAGTATCTCAATTTGTTTCTTTATATCAGAACGTTCTAGCATCGGTAATTTTTCAAGATTTTCTAACAAATCTGGTGCTGTTTGGAATGCAACTAAACTCTTATTATCTTGAATTAGGTCTTCAATCTCTTTTTTTGATAAAGATTTTTTATACTCCGAAAGCTTTTTTTGCAGCTTTTCTTGGTTCTCATCATTCATTCCCTGCTTTGGTTCTAACATTAATAAGCATGAATGATTGTTTGAAAGAATATTCTTTTCAATAAAATTCTCAAAATAAGGTTCAGTAAGAGCATTTTTAATTTCTGAAAGAGTTTTTTCATAATGAAGGTATTTGAAAGGATCTTCATCATACAGCCAACTTGGCATTACATAGCCTAATCCATAAAAAAGTCCTTTTGGAAAACCTCCAAAATCTGCTTCTCGCATTGCGAACTCTTTTGTATTTATAGCACCCTTAATAAGATCTTTATCTATTCCGTTTTTTACCAAGTCTTCAAGTGTTTTAAAAACAATTTTTTTAAATTTTCCTTTTTGAGATGAATTAGCGTTTTTAGAGAAAATTGAAAACACTGGTTGCTGTACATCAGTTTCAGAAGATCCGTATACATCTTTTCCAATGCCAGCATCAAGAAGTGCTTTTTTTAATGGGGCAGCCTCTGAATCTAATAGAATATACGAAAGCATATCCATGGTAGTAGTATTTACTGGATCACTAGATTGTCCAATCGCGAAACTTAGAGAGAGATATGTCTTTTCATCTACTGAGTCTTCTTTTGATATTGGATAGTAACTTGTCGATTCAATCATTTTTTCGAATGTTTTTTGAATTTTAATTTCAGAATTTGGCGGAGAATATTCAAAATCACATAAATATTCTTTATCTATATAGTTCAAATGCTCTTCAATGTTACCATTACCATATATGAAAATAAAACTATTTGATGGGTGGTAGTAACGTTTGTGGAAGTTTGTAAAATTTTCTTGAGTTAACTTTGGTATAAACTCTGGAATACCTCCAGATTCATTTTTGTATGAAGTTTCTGGAAACATTTGATGAAGTATATCTCTATAAAGAACAGATTCTGGAGAAGAAAATGCACCCTTCATTTCATTATAGACCACACCACTTATTGTTGGCTCGTCTTCTGGTTTATCAAGTTGATAGTGCCAACCTTCTTGTTTTAGAATTTCTGGTTGCGTATAAATTCGCGGATACAACACTGCATCTAAATAAACATTCATAAGGTTTTTAAAATCTTTATCATTTCTACTTGAAACGGGATATACTGTTTTATCTGGGTATGTCATTGCATTTAAAAAAGTTTGCAATGATCCTTTTACTAATTCCATAAATGGATCTTTGATTGGGAATTTTTTACTTCCACATAAAACAGAGTGCTCTAATATATGAGGAACACCGGTATCATCTGGTGCAGGAGTACGAAATCCAATAAAAAATGTTTTATTATCGTCGTCATTACTTAAATAAACAACTTTTGCCTTTGTTTTGCTGTGTTCGAAATAATAACCTGTTGTAGACAACTCTTTAATGTATTCTTTTTTTATTAGTTTATAATTTTTTAAATCCATATTTACTCCTTGTAAATTCTTATACTGTAATTTTCTAATTGTAGTGCGTTTTTTCTGATAATATAGCTTTAGTGGTTAATTTTCTATAATTTGTTAGAAATTTGTTATACTGCTTTTATGAAGAATCGTTTTTTATTTTCTGATGCAGATATGTTTTTTGTTTCAGCTGAATTAGCACAAAATCCAGCCTTAAAAGGTTTACCTGTTATGGTTGGTGCTGCAAGCGGAAGAGGTGTAATAAGTGCTGCTTCGTATGAAGCCCGTAAATATGGAGTTCACTCTGGCATGTCTGGCTACAAGGCACATAAATTATGTCCCCACGGAATATACTTGAAAGGTAATTACAGGCTATACTCAAAATATTCAAAAAGAATGTTTTCTATTTTTTCAAATTATTCGCCAGATGTTCATATAAGATCTATTGATGAGGGCTTCATAGAAATTTCTTCCTGCCTTGATTTGTTTGGTGGAGAAGAAGAACTAGCTTTACAAATAAAAGATGAGATAAGAGAAACTCTAGGAATTACAATTTCTATTGGAATTGCGTCAACATTAACAATTTCAAAAATTGCCACAGAAGAAGATAAACCAGATGGCTTAACTATAATACCTCAAGGTGGAGAAAAAGAATTCTTACGTAAGCTTCCAATTGGAAGGATTCCTGGAATTGGTAAAAAGGCTCAAGAAAGATTTCAAAAAAAAGGAATCTTTTTAATTGGTGATTTGTATAGGTATAATACAAAAAACGAAATGGTTAATCAATTTGGGGCATTTGGTAATTCTATATGGAACCTTACAAGCGGTATTTCAACTTACCAAGAAAACCATTCAACTCATTCAAAATCCATTAGCAACGAAAGTACTTTTTACAAAGAAATTAAGCAAAGGAATGAATTGGAAAAAAAAGTTATGCTTCTATCTGAAAAAGCTGGCTTCAGGATGAGAAAAAATGAACTTAAAGCTAAAACTGTCTTTGTGAAAATCAGGTATTCAGGCTTTAAAACGATAACACGAAGACTTACCATTCAGTCTTGTATAGAGTCTGATAATGAAATTTTTCAAATTGCTTGGAAACTAATTTCCAAAGAATTTACAGCACCGATAAGGTTAATCGGGATTGGTCTTTCAAATTTCCAAGAAGCAGAAGACCTATTCTCTTTTGTTAAGGAAAAAGACAGAAAATTTGACAAAGCTATAGATATGGTTCGCGAAAAATATGGTAGAAATACCATATACCACGGGAAATAGCTAATTAATTTGTGTTTACAAATTTAATTAATCTTTTCGAATTCCCCTTTTAATGATGAATACAAAGATTTATACCGTAAATACTCTTTTTGATAAAATTCAGAATTATCTGAAGGCATAATGCTAGATTGAACAGTATTCAAGCTATCAAAAACAGGATCTTCTTTTGTAAAGGCTTTAACTCCTAAACCAGCTATTAGTGCTACTCCGTACGCTGCACCTTCTGTTTCTCTGACTATTTGAATTTCATGATCCAATATATCTGCAAACATCTGCCTCCACAATGAACTTTTCATTGCTCCACCGCTAATCCGAATATCATTAACTGGAATATTCTCTCTTTTCATAACTTCTAAAGAATCTTTAATAGAATAGGCAATCCCCTCCATTACGGCTCTTACAAAGTGCATTCTTCTATGTCTAAGGCTAAATCCAAAAAAGACTCCTTTTGCCATTGGGTTATCATGCGGGGACCTTTCTCCAGCTAAATATGGAAGGAATAACAATCCTTCTGAACCTGCAGGTGCGTTTTTGGCACAATCTGTAAGTAATTCGTATGTATCTTTTTGTAAACGCGTGGCAGCAATCTCTTCAATTTCGCCGAATTGATCTCTATACCATCTAAATGCTCCACCAGCAGAAAGTGATACCCCCATATAATGCCACTTTTTCTTTGTTACGTAACAGAAATTTTGGAGAGTAGCATTTGGAACCTGTTTAAACGAATCTGTAACCGTAAACACAACACCAGAAGTCCCAATATTTATACCGACTTCGCCTTCGTTGAATATTCCAGAAGAAACAGCCAATGCCTCCTGTGAACCACACCCAGCAATAATTGGTGTTCCCTCTAACAAACCCGTAACTAAAGAGGCTTCATGATTAACTTTTGAAATTGCTACTGTTGATTCTACAACATCTGGCAAAATATTTGGTGAGATTGATAGTTCTTTAAGCATCAATCTGGACCATTTTCGATTCTTTACATCATAAAGACATGTTCCAGATGCGTCAGTAACGTCGGTGTATATATCTCCCGATAAACAGTATCTAATATAATCTTTAGGTAAAACAAATCTATAAATTTTTTCATAGTTCTCTGGTTCGTTTTCCTGTATCCACTTCAATTTTGGCATAGCGAACCCTGGGAACAATCTATTACCAGTTAATTGAATTATTCTTTCGTCTCCAATGTCTTTTCTGATTTTTAAACATATTTCTTTACTTCTCTGGTCATTCCATAAAATACATGGACGTATTACAGTTCCTGATTCATTTAGTAATACAAGACCATGCATTTGTCCTGTCAATCCAATAGATTTAATTCTTACTGGTTCAATGGAATGGTCAAGAAGAAGTTTTTGAATACTAAGTATTGTTGCTTTCCACCAATCTTGAGGATGTTGCTCAACCCATAAAGGTTTCGGTGTTAAAGTTTGGAATTCCATCCATCCAGTAAAATGTGTTTTAGCTTGATCATCAACTAAAACTATTTTTACTCCTGTAGTTCCAATTTCAATTCCCATGTAGAAGTTTTTGTTTAAGTTCATAGCTTTTCCTTTAATCTTTTTTGAATATCTCTATACGCTGTTATTGGGTCTTTTCTTACAAATTTTATACTTCTTCCAATTTCAATTGCTTTTTCAATCAAGCAAGGTATTTGCTTAAATTTAATCCTATTATTCAGAAATTGTTCAACCGCTATCTCGTCTCCAGCCATATATGCGATAGGAGCAATTCCATCGTCATTCATCGCTAAATAAGACAAATCAACTGTTTTTATTGTACCCTTTTTTACTGGTATAAAAGATAGTTTACTGTCGGTTTTGTAAAATGGTTGGCTTTTCCCAATATTCAAAGGCATTTTTTTTGGATACATAATGGCGTAAGAAATCGGTAAACGCATGTCTGGCCAAGAATTTTGAGAAACTACAGATCCATCATTCCATTCTATCATTGCATGGATAATACTTTGTGGATGAATTACTACATCAATTTTGTTTGATGGTAATGAGAATAAGTAGTGTGCCTCCAAAAGTTCTATTCCTTTATTTGCCATTGAAGCAGAATCTATTGTAACTTTCTTACCCATATTCCAAGTTGGATGTTTAAGTGCTTGCGCCGGTGTAATTTCATTCAAATCAACTTCGCTTATCCCTTTTGAATAAAATGGACCGCCAGATGCTGTAAGAATTACTTTATTAACGTTGTAAAGCCTTGCTCCGTCTAATAATTGATGGACTGCAGCATGCTCGCTATCTACTGGCAGAAGTTCACATTTCTTTTTAATTTCTTCAAGTAATCCCGTCACTCCAGCCATAACAATGATCTCTTTACTGGCAATGCAAATTCTTTTCACATGTGGGTATATTGCTTCTAGTATAGAATAATCATCTATTCCAGATGTTCCAAAAACAACAGTATGAATAGTATTCTTTAAAAAATACTCAACTATCTCATCTCTTCCAAAAAGAATATTTTTGCAGTCGATTGAATGAACTGAATCTTTGATTTCAATATCATGAATTCCAATACACTCGGCATCGAATTTTCTTGATATTTCTTTTAGCTTATTGATATTCGTATTTGCTGACACTAGCATTACTCTGAAGTTGTTGTTGTATTGTTCTATAACATTCAAAGCTTGGGTACCAATTGATCCTGTAGATCCAAGAATAGCAATATTACATATTTTATTCTTTATATTTTCCATACAAGTACCAAATAAAACGAAAACACTATGCTATAAAATATCATGCTATCAAACCTATCCAGAACTCCTCCGTGACTTTTTAATAAATTACTAGAATCTTTTATTTTAGCTCTTCTTTTGATTTTTGATTCAAATAAATCTCCAAAAAAAGCTGCTAATGGCAATATAATAGCAAACAAATATGAAAGCCAAGTTATTTCTATTCCAAGGATTAAAGATTGGAATAGAATGAAACATATAATTGATCCAATTGCTCCGCCTATAAGCCCTTCCCAGGATTTTTTTGGTGATATTGTTGGTGCAACTGGGTGTCTACCAAATCGCATTCCACTCGTGTAAGAAAATATATCCATCGACCAAACGCCAATAAAAAGAAGAAGGATGGCTTCCCATCCAAATATCCATCTGATCAATATGATACTTAAAAAGGGCACTGCAATATATACTGAGCCATAAAATATACCAATTTTATTATTATCTTTGGAAATTTTATACACAGAAAAAAACCAAAGTAGATATATTAATATGATGGCTATGTAGATAGATATAAAGTCGTATCCGCCACTAAAAATATTTGCTTTGTTAGTAACCAATACAAACACATTATATATCAAAGGAGTTGCTACAATAAATGAAAAAAAGAATACACTCAACGTATCAAATGCTTTCCATGTATAATCGTTGATTAAAGTAAAAATATTAAAATATTCTATAGCACAAAGAGTCCATATGAAAATAAAAAGCATAGAAAATTCAATAGAGTATATTGTGCATATTGTTAATAGTAAAACACCAAGAATTCCAGTGTATAATCTCTTAAAGGTGGTATCTTTCAGTTTTATCACTTAACATTCCCAAATCTTCTATCCCTTATGTTGAAATCTTTTATAGCGTTGAAGAAATTTTCTTTTCGATAATCTGGGAAATATGTTGTATCAAAATATAATTCTGCATAAGCTATTTGCCATAGCATAAAATTGCTAATTCTTTTTTCACCTGACGTTCTTATTAACAAATCTACAGAAGGGCAATTTTCTGTAAGCAAATGGTTTTCTATTGTTAACTCAGTGATGTTCTCTGAAGATAATTTTTCATTAACAATTTTTTTTACAGCACAGAGAATATCGTTTCTACCAGAATAATCTAAACAAATGTTAAGGTGTAAGTCAGAGTTATTTTCTGTCAACTCAGTAGATTTCTTCAGCTCTTTCTTCATTCTATTAGGAAATTTTTCTAAATGCCCTGAAGTAAATATCCTTACCCCTTTTTGATTCAGTTCTGTGGTTTCTTGGATTAAAAACTCAGTGAAAATTGAAAAAAGCATTGATATTTCTGCATCAGGTCTAGTCCAATTTTCAGTGCTAAAAGCAAATAGTGAGAGGTACTTTACCCCAACATCTTGAGCTGCAGAAATTGACTCTCTTATTGCAGTTCTTGCTGATCTATGTCCTTCTATTCGAGCAAGACCCTTCTTTTTAGCCCATCTGCCATTACCATCCATAATGATCGCAACGTGGTTTGGAATGTTAAACTTCTCTAACTTCAATCTCTTTATTCTTAATTTCTTGATCGATTCTTTTTATATGTGAGTCTGTAGAATCTTGGATTTCTTTTTCTGCTCTGTGAAGTTCATCTTCAGAAAGCGTTTTTTCTTTTTCTAATTTTTTTAAATGGTCGTTACCATCTCTTCTTATATTTCTAATAGAAACTTTTGTACTTTCGCCCATTTTGTGAATCAGTTTTGCTAAATCGTTACGTCTTTCTTGAGTTAGGACTGGGAATGGTAGCCTTATTCTTTCGCCATCATTTACCGGCATGACACCAATATTTGCTTTTTCAATTGCCTTTTCAATGTCTTTCAGTGTGCTTTTATCCCAAGGTTCAATTACCAAGGTTCTTGTATCCTGTACGAAGACATTTGCCATTTGATTTACGTAAATATGCCCACCGTAACTAACAACTTGAATCTTTGAAAGCACAGCAGGGTTAGCCTTTCCTGCCCTAATAAGTAATAAATCTTCTGTAAAAGAATGGATTGTTTTTTCCATACGCTCGCTTACGTCTGTAATAACTGCTCTCTTTGCTTGGTTCATTTTGTTCCCTCCTTCAGGCCAATTCGTCTGTAATTAACGTGCCTATGTTGTCGTGTACAAACACGTTTATAAGATTATCTAATTTTTTCATAGAAAATACAACTATTGGAATTGAATTATCTCTGCAAAGAGAAACTGCAGTAGAATCCATTACTTTTAGATTCTTTGTAAGAACTTCAGTAAAAAGAATCTTACTGTATTTTTTTGCATTTGGGTTTTTTGAAGGATCATCGCTATAAACATAGTCAACATTAGTAGCTTTTAAAACTACTTCTGCACCGATTTCTGCAGCTCTTAGTGCTGCTGCCGTATCTGTTGAGAAAAATGGCGATCCAGTCCCACAAGCAAATATAACAATTCTTTTCTTTTCTAAATGTCGAATTGCTTTTCTTCGAATATATGATTCTGTAATGCTTGGCACTGGAACAGCACTCAAAACTCTTACCTGCAGTCCGTCTCTCTCTAAAACTCCTTGCAAAGCAAGAGAATTCATAAGAGTAGCCATCATGCCTACTTGATCTGCTTGAGCCTGCTTCATGCCAAAAGAAGAGGCATCGCGACCTCGCCAGAAATTTCCACCACCGATCACGATGCCTAATTCTATATTCATATCTGCAATTTTTTTTATAACTAAAGACAAAGAATTCAAGTATTCTTGGCTGATACCAAAGCCTTTATTACCCTGAAGAGCCTCTCCAGAAAGCTTTAATACAACCCGGTTAAACTTTGCTTTTTTGTCTTTAGCATCCACGTTAGTCTTCTCCGACGCGGAAACGAACGAACCGTCTAACTGTAATATTTTCTCCTATAACACCAATGGTCTCTTTTAATACATTACCAATGGTTTTTTTGTTTTCGTGTATATCTTCCATTTCCAAAAGGCAAATCTCTGAGTAAAAACTATTCATTTTGCCTTCAATTATTTTTTCTATAATGTGTTCTGGCTTACCGGAATCTTTCATTTGATCCCTGTAAATACTTTTTTCTTTTTCAAGTCTTTCTTCAGATACTTGTTCTTTGCTTACACATTCAGGATTGTTAATTGCAATTTGCATTGCTATTCTATGGCATAACTTTTTAAAATCATCATTTTTTGCAACAAAATCTGTTTCACAGTCTACTTCAAGTAAAACTCCAAGTTTTCCATCGTGGTGAAGGTAAGTTTCGATTCTTCCTTGATTTGTTGCCCTAGATGCTTTCTTCTCTGCCTTAGAAAGTCCCTTTTTTCTTAGGTACTCAATTGATTTTTTTAGATCAGCATCATTTTCTTCTAATGCTTTTTTACAGTCATTTATTCCAGCACTTGTTTGTGTTCTTAGCTGTTTAATTAGATCCATACTAATTTTCATGACAAACTCCTTATTCAGTTACTGTTTCTGTTACTGTTACCGTTTCTGTTTCTACTTTTGGTTCAGCTACTTCTGGTTTAGTTTCAACAGCTTCAACTTCAGTTTTGACACCTTCGAAGGCATCTTCTTTTTTTGGTTCTTCTTCGATCTGATAGCCCTCTTTTCCCTCAACTACTGCACTTGCTAATAAGTTTGTGAAAAAACGGATTGATCTAATTGCATCGTCATTTCCAGGGAGAGGATAATCAATGTCGGTTGGATCACAATTTGTATCTACAATTGCGATTGTAGGAATATGTAAACGTTTTGCCTCTAGTATAGCAAGGTGCTCTTTATGTGTATCAGTGATAAAAACTAAATCTGGGAGTTCATCCATGTTTTCAATTCCTGACAAGAAATTATTTAGTCTATCTAGTTCTTTTTTTGCTTTTGCATATTCTTTTCTAGGGAGTTTCTGTAGCTCTCCAGAAGCTTCAAGCTCACGCAATTCTTTCATACGTTCCACGCGCTTACGGATTGTTATGAAGTTAGTCAATGTACCGCCGTACCATCTTTGGTTAACGTAAAATTGACCACATCTTTTTGCTTCTTCTTCAACAATATCCTGCGATTGTTTTTTTGTACCTACGAAAAGAAATCTTTTACCATTTGCTGCCATTTCTCTGATCATTAAATATGCTTTTTCAGCTCTATCTGATGATTGGCGTAAATCTATGATATGTATTCCGTTTCTGGAAGTAAAGATAAAATCGCGCATTCTTGGATTCCATCTTTTTGTCTGGTGTCCAAAATGTACTCCAGCCTCTAATAAACTCTTCATACTAACAATGCCCATAGTAATCCTCCGTGGTTCGCCTCCATTTCTCTGTAGTCAAAAAGACCACCACAAATATGAGAAATGTGCGTATTTTTAAGATAATTTTATTGAAATACCAGTCTAAAGCAAGTTGTTTTAAATATTTTTTAGCAGTCTTCTATTGTTGAACCGATTTCCCATTTAATGTCTTTTTTTGTTATATTGATAGAAATAAATGTCTTTGGATATGTTATCACTTGCATTGTAATACAATTTTCTCCAGGAGTGATAGATGTTGCATAAATAATTATACTTGAATCAGTTTCCGAAACATTATCTACTGCTAAAGAGTAACCACTGTTTGGTCTTGCTCCAAGATTGTACCCTACGATCATTTTTTTTGAGAAATCAACAGATGGAGCTTCGTTTTCAAAAAACTGATTCCATTCCTGGGAATTTTTTATAACAACTTCAGTTGGAATATCATTTTCTTCGTTAAGAAAAAGCTCTACTTTGTTATATTCAATGCTTTTACCCATATTACTGTCTTCCTTATTTTTACTCTTTGAAATCACCAATGCTGTTATTACAACTATAGTTAGAAGAACAATCCATAACCATACTCTTGCATTTGTTTTCATGTTAAACTCCTTAAATGTTGCTAATTTAGTGCAAATTCCAATGCCTTTACAGAGTGAATTTTTAGCGTGTTAAACAACGGTATCTTCATATCATTAGCATCAACAATCAGTGGTATTTCGGTACATCCAAGAATAATGCCTTCCGACCCTTGAGCAACAAGATATTCGATAATAGACAAAAATCTTTTTTTAGTACTTTCTTTAAACTGATGGTTTGCTAATTCTGTAAAAATTGCTCTATGAATAAACTCTTGGTCTTTTACAGATGGTACAATCACGTCAACTTCATTTTCCATTAATGGTTTTTTGTAAAGATCACTTTTCATGGTAAAAGCTGTTCCAAGAAGACCAACTTTACTACAATTTTCTTTTTTAATTTCTTCCACAGTAGACTCAATAATACTCAGGAACGGAACTTTGGTAAACTTTTTAAGCTTATCAAGAATAAAATGTGTTGTATTTGTTGCAAGACAAATAAAATCAACTTCCGCATTTTCAAGGCATTCTATCGGCTTCTGAAGAGATTTAGCTACTGCATCCCAATCATCATTTTTTATAAAATCAATATGTTCTTGAAAAAGTACACTATATATTACTATTTCAGGAAAACTGTAATCACTGAATCTTTTAGTGTACTCTCTCGTAATGCTCAAATAATATTGGGCTGTTGATTCCGGACTCATGCCCCCCAATATACCGATTTTCTTCATGTGTCTTTCCTTTTCGTGGTTTTCCTACCTTGGATAAATAGTTAATCCACAAAAATAATCATTAATAATAAACATATCATCGGTTACGTAGTATGAAAGCGGAATACCATCTATATTGTATTCTGCAATGATCCTATTTTGGAAAAATATTCTAATATTTGCGTTTATTTTATCTAAGATAGCAAATGTTCCAGGTTTTATGTACTTTACAGATAACAATTTTGAACTTTTTTTAAGTGGGAGTTGATAGGAATATGTAATCTCACCATTATAAGAAAACCCAAAAACCTGTTTGCTTTCAGAATCTAGAACAAAAACTTCGTCTGAATCAATGAATATTTGCGAAACACAAGCTGGGTATTTTTCTTGTTCACTCGAAAGAGGGATAAATTTTGACTGCAAGAGTCTTGTTTTTAAATCAATAATTTCAATTGACCCATTGGATTTGTAAATAGCAATTGTATTTTCCCATACAGAAAATAAGTCGATTTTTTCTGAGTCAATAATTGGTAAATCAATTTTTTCCCAATTTCCAGCATTTAGCGGATCAATCTTTAAAAGCATTGTTTCTAACTCTTTAACCATTAAAACATAAAGATATCCAGATTCATGATATTCGTAATGAATAGATTCGAATGTAGGAGCGTAGTTGTTTATGTTAATTGAACCTTGCATTTGAAGAGGGCTAATAGAATATATTTGAAATATATTCTTAACTGGTTCTTGTTGAGAAACCATTAAAGTCCCGTCTTTTAACATCCAAATATTGTTTGGAAATAATGTATTGTTATACTCTTTGTAATACTCCAAGTCGCTTTCAGTTGAGGCAATTATTTTTCCCTTATTAATATCAAATAATAGCCAAGTTCCTTTATTTTCAAACAATTTTTCAGAATTTTTATCTTGATATATCCCAATAAGGTTGTTGTTATTTATACAGAATTGCTTTGAAGCTCCAATGCTTTCAGAGTCAATTTCTATAACAGTATCAAGAGATATTTCCCCTTCTTCAATTCCATTAAATTTGAATAACTTGTTTTCATGATTTACAAAATTTATATAAAAATTGATTTCATTTGCAATAAAAAAAGAATTTGGTTGGATATCGTTACCAAGGTTAAGTTCTTGGATTTTTACGTTTGTTTTAGCTTCATTCGTAATATTAATTTGAACTATTCTATTTAACTTTGTTAGAACAAAAATCTTATTCTTGATTACAGAAATATCAATACACTTGGAATTACGTAATCCAATACAGTATTCTATTTCTCCATTTTCTAAGTTAATTACTGAAATATTAGAATCCTTATTAAGAATAAATAAAGAGTCACCAAAAACTTCAAAATCTAATATATCATCATACTGATAAATCGGTAACATGTATGTATCATACATTGTTCTTTTCAATGTATTTATGCCGTTATCTGGATTGTAAGGATCAAAGATATAAATATTATTATTCCCATTAAATACAATTTTGTTGTTATAGAATCGAAACCTTGCACTATTTGGCGTAATAATCTGTCTCTTAAAAATTAGTGGTCCAATTTTTTTTATCAATTCATCAGGGTATGGTATAAAAGAAAATTTTTCAGGTTTACCTATGGTTGTTATATAAAATCCCTGTAACGCTGTTAACCAAATCTCTTGCTTATGGTATATGGTTGAAGAAGCGAAAAGAGGAAAATCATTTGAAGTGTCCGTAAATGCATTTTGTGGGGAAATATTTTTTGCCTCTTCTGAATAGTTTATTTCTTTTCTTTCTGAAATATCTACCTTGTTTATTGTATTCGCTTTTGCAAAATTTAAAACGTCAATAAAAAAAGAATAAGATTCATCGAAACTATTAAAGGAATCAGAATTGAAAAATCCAGTATAAAGTAATCTGTTTTTGTTTTTAATAAATGCTAACTTTCCATCGTTAGAAATACCAACTAGTTTTGCGGTTTCATTTAAAGAAACTAAACTCCAAGATTTATTAAGTGATGACAGTCCATATCTACTTTCCAGTCTGTACTCTTTTTCAAAATGTTCAAGCATTTCTCTATCAGATATATTTAATTTCCTGTCTGTATTGTCCAATAAAATAGTTCTGATCTTCTCTTCTTTGCTGATCCCAAAGTAATTTTGTAACAATAAATCAGTCTCATAATCTTCTTTTTGAGAAAACCCAAATGGCAAAATCCCAATTACTGTTCCACCAGAAAGTTCAAATTCTGTCAATTCAAACAATAGTTTAGATGGAAGAATATTTTTTGGTCTCTTCTTATAAAGAATAATTACATCAAAATTAAGTCGATCAAATGTAGTAAAGTTATTTTCATCACAAGCAAATGGAACAACCTGAATTTCAATATTTGCAAAACGTCTACCCAAATCTTTGTTTATCTCTTTAACCATTAGCTCTTTTAAGAATTGATCCCTATTTTTTAAATCTTCTTCACATAAAATACCAACCCTAGTAATTTTTTTGGAAGAAATATTTATCCATTCTTTTTTTTGCTGAACACAATGTGAACTTTCTAGTTTAAAGTTGAGTTGTTTTTCTCCAGGATCCATAGAGTTGTATTGGTAGAATATTTTTCTAGAAGAAAATGCAGGTACATATTCAATCATTTTCTTTGCAATTTGCCTGTCTCCTTCATAGATTGAAATAGAGACATCTTTTTCTAACGAATAACCTTCATTAATAATATTTGTGTAGTAATTCTTTTTTTCTCCTGTTTTAAGAATTGAAAGATCCAAATTTGGTACAAGTATCAAATCATGCTCGTTCTTACCTTGAATGTAAATTCTTTCTTCTAATCCCTGTTCAGTTTCAAATCTTGCTATGTATTCTCCTTTTAAGAGTTCTGGTAATTCAAGGTAGTAGTAGTTTTTGTTATTTTCTCTTCGTAATGTAGGATTGAAAACCATCTCAAGAACCATTATGTCGTTGTTTTCATCATAAAGATAATATGTTATATACGAGGAAGAAGAATAAAGCTCTATGTCGAAGTCAGCATTCGTTGAGAATACTGGAATCTTTTGATTGTAGTAACTTTTTGGTTCCATTGAATCAATTTCAGGTTTTTCAAAATCTTTTTTAGCAAATATCAGTGGATTTGGAAGAGTTGGGTCTCCTTGAAAAGAAAAACCAAACAATGTTTTTAAAAATGGTTCGTTTTGTATGTAAGATTCTTCATTTATATAGCTCGTAAATGCATTTTGAACGGCAATACCTATTGAAATATCTAATTCTGTGGTCATAGAAAGAAACAAATAACGTATCAAAGCTTCACTGTAGTAAGTTTTGTTAATGTTTGGTATCCCATTATTTATTTCCAAATCCCACCCACACCAACAATCTCTAACGCTACCGAAATAACTTGAGAATCCTCCCTCAGAGAGTAGCAGCGCTTTTGACAGAGGAACGTAAGAAGATTTATAGATATCTTTAGTATCAAAAGCTGCGTTACCACAACCTTCACTAACCATCATATATTGGCTTTGCTCTTTATCCCATGAAAAGCACTCTTCAGATGTAATTTTCCCTGAATCTTGGTAAAGAGCTTCTCCATCACCATGACCAAATGCCCATACTATAGAGTTAAAATCTTGCTTTAGTCCAGAAAGAAAATTGCTTGATGTACATTTTTCTTCTGTAGTAAACTGTTTGTTGTAGTTATTTGATGGCAGTAGACCAATATTTATTGAGTCAGCCTGAATCAATTCACCAAAATACCTATCCTTAGGAAAAAGATCTCCTCCTGATAGCATAATAGTGTTCTTTTTTGATTTTATTAGTTTTTCAACAGATCTTTCAGAGTTATCTAGCATTTTAATAGCTTCTTGAGAATTAGAGCAAGGAATCCTTCCAACAGCTAAAAGTGGTTTTAACACATTAAGATCGTCGGAATAATCTGCATAAAACAAATCTGTAGGTATCCATTGTTCTTTTTCGTTTTCAGCATTTTCTGAAAAAACATAATAAGAAGCAGGTACACTTTCTGCATCACCAAGTATTGTAACATAGTCAATCTGGTGTTCAGAAGCAATTGACTTAATACAAGCACGAATTTTGTATGCTAAAGAAGCGTCGTATGTTTCCAAATAATCGTTATTTACGTCTTCATAACCCAATATTTTGTCAGGTAAAACTGGCTTTAAACCTTCAAACTCGTCAATGCTAGACAATAAAATAATTCTGGATTTCACTCCGTTTTTTAGTTGAAGCTTCTTTGCTTTTTCTGCAGCTTCAAAAAATGAATCTGGAGAAATAATTAGCCCTTTTTTTTCAATATCATTATTAATAGACAATATTCCATTCTTCTCTAAATAATTGTATTCAATGGAGAACGTAAATTTCTTAATAAAGTATGCAGTTCTTTTGCTTGTGTATATTACTGGATAAAGCTTCAAATTCACTTTATAAATACTTTCTTCGTATGCAGTAAAAAACACACTTGGAAATGCTTGATTGTCCTGATGCTCTGAATTTACTCTCGAAAAATCAACATTACAGATCTCATTTTGATCGTACTTCTCTCTGGATAGTGAATATTCTGGAGGTGAAGAATACCACTGACAATCTTCCAAAGTAATTTCTTCTTTTTCTATGTGACAAAGTTCAATACTGCTAATACTGCAATTCTCAGGTGAACTAATCATTTGTAAATTTGTCAAAAGGTACGGTTTTCCAGGAACAGCATTTTTTTTGGAACCATCAAGTTGTAAAAACCAAGAGCCATTATCGTAATGTTTTTTTAATTTGCTAATATCAAACTCAAACTGGATAGTTTCTTTCTTTGTGTGTAAAGTTTTATTTGAAAAATTTATTGTCTGGATTTTTTCCATTTTTAGAGCATAGGCATTATGGAAATTTAAATTAGAGAAAAATAGCATAAAAACAATAGACAATGCAATTATGCGAAAAATAAATTTCCGTTTTCTTAAAATCAAAATAGCCTCCATATACTAATATTAATTATACGGAATCATGTAGATTTTAAAAACAAATATTCCACTATTTTGAATTTCTTAGTTGGTTTGCTCTGTGAATATTTTTGATTTTCCCTTTATTTTTAAAAACTCCTTTGTTTGAATACTTTATCTCGTGGATCAAATAAAAAGCTTTTGGGTCAAACTTAACAATATTTTGCTTCACTTTAGATAAACTTTTTCTATCTACCACAGAATAAAGTATTTGCACGCCGCCCTTTGTACCTTCTGCCATAACTCTTGTAACACCAATATCTTCAGCTTCAAAACATTTAATTAGTGGTGAGACATCTAAAGGGCTAATTACTTGAACAAGAACTTTTCCAACAGCTAATTTTTCTTCTAAAATTATTCCAAAATATGTTCCCATTGCAAATCCTGATGCATAAGCAATATAGCAAACTGGATTTGACAAATTTTTCATAATTTGTGTCATTGCTAACAACCAGATTAGAATTTCAATAAAAGCCAGTATTGCTGTCCAACTCTTTATTCCTTTTGAAATGAACATGATACGTATTGTAGCAATACTTACGTCAATAATTCTTGCTGTAAAGATTAATAACGGTAGAACAACCCATCCAAACCAATCAAAACCAGTCATCATAATTCTTCCTCTTGTTTATCAAAAAGTTAAACAGAGTATATCATGTTGTCTAAAATTTACACAATATCTAAATAAGTTCTATAATATATTCATATGAACAAAACACTAGACTATCACGTACACTCTAAGTGGTCTTTAGACAGTGTCCTTAATGTCGATGAGGCAATTAGGTTTGCTGAAAACATGTGGGTCAACGAAATCGCCTTCACTGAACACTTAGATTTTGGTTTCCCAGAAAAAGAAAGTGCAATAATAAATATTCCTGAATATATAGACGATCTTAAAATACACCAAACCACAACAAACATAAAAATTTTAAAAGGAATTGAAGTAGGAATAACAGAATCAAATTTGAGAGAATCACAAAGAATCATTTCAAATTTTGATTTTGATTTTGTTATAGCTTCTGTACATGCGAATGACATCGTTCCTTTTTGTTCAACAAAAGCAAAACTATACTATGGAGATAGGCTTCTTGAAACCTACCTAAAGCACGTTCTTTATGTTGTAAAAAACTTTGACAATTTCAACACATTAGGTCATTTGGATTACTTATTAAGATATCAAAATTTCTCTATTAGTGATTTGATGTCGTTTAAGACCCTTGTTGATGAAATTTTAGGAACACTAATATATAAAAACAAAGCTATAGAAATAAACACAAAAGGATATACTGAAGATAACTTTAGAGATTTCAAACCTGTTCTTGAAAGATTTTGCTTGTTAGGTGGGAAATGGATTACATTTGGTAGTGACGCACATAAAAGTGCAAGTATTGTGCACTACTTTTCCGAAACAAAAACGATTATAAATGAACTTGGTATTTTAGATTTTGCCAAGTATTCAGATGATCGCTGGTCTTTACTAAATTACTAACTCGTCTATGAAACAAAAACTACAAATTTTCTAGTCAGACAGTATTCTGCAGAGACATTCTATCTAAACTCGTTCATCTGCAGATATTCCACCATTACCATGTATGTAATTTCTTTCACTTGCCTGTAAATTATTATCCACGCCAATAGCAACGGTTATATCTTAGGAATTTTGATATTGCTAGAAATTTCTATTGCATGTCTAGGATACTTTTTTCTGAGTATCCTAGACATGCAATTTACGCTAGAACTATACTTTTCAATGCTTCCTATAAATTTGTGGTATTTTTGTTACCAGCTGTAGTATTCACAATGAAAATTCTTTGTTTCGTCTATTCTTTAATGTAAGCTTTTGTGATGGTTATGTTTTCTATTGGTTTATCCATTGAATCTGTTTGTGCATTTTGGATATTCAATGCTACGTCCATACCGCTAATACATTCACCAAATACTGTGTGAAGACCATCTAACCATTTGCAACCATCAAATTTCGTAACGATAAATATTTGAGAACTATTGGTGTTTGGTCCAGAATTTGCCATAGCTAATGATCCATAAATCATTGGTAGAGAAGGTAACGTATAGTCATACTGATAACCTTTTCTTTCTTTTTCTTGAATTATTGATGTTCCTAAGCCAAGCATTTCAGGATTAATTTCATCTTTAAACAATTCAACAGAATTGTTTGCACTACCATCAGCTTTTTCTACACCAGTTTGAATCATGAATTGTGGAATCACGCGATGAAAAATTATTCCGTTATAAAATCCGCCTTCAACTAAATCTAAAAAAGTCTTTACTGTTAATGGGGCTACTTTTGGATATACAGCTAATTCTAGATTTCCTGCAGTTGTTTCAAATATGACGATTACTTTATCCTTTTTTGCTTCTTCTTGTTTCATTGACAATTCTTCCTTTGTTTCTGGTACTTCATTTTTTTGAACGTTATTTTCTTCGTTGGTTTCTTTTATTTTATCAGCATAATCTTTTGCCTTTTTTTGCATTTCATTAACATCTTTTTGTGATGCTTTTTTATACACTAAAGGTTGATTTTCTTTTCCAGCTTGCCAAATAGCCATTGTGTCATCTTCAAATTTGTATTCAAGGTTAGCAACGGGGCTTCCGTCAATTGTGATATTTATAGCTCCAATTTCTGGTATATCCCAGATCCCTTTTAACTCGTTAGTTTGTAATGAATCAAAAATCCTTATAGATCCATCTTCAGACATTTCAATGTTTCCGCTACCTTCAACAGTTTCAATCCAAATACCAGCTGCGCTTTGTTTTTCAAGCTCAAGTGCAGTTTTTGGTGTTCCGCATCCAGTTAAAATCAAAGGTAAACTAATGATTCCCACTAACAAAATAAGTAAAAACTTCTTCATTCAATACTCCAATCAAAAATTCTCAAGCTATAAAAAAGCTGAGTTATTTCTAAATAATATTTCTTTTTTATTTTAATCTAATTTAATTATACAGTATTTTTTTGAACCAAAAAGTTTTGTTGTTATTTCTAGCAAATTCTCTATACTGTAATTCTGCGGGGAGCCATGAAGGCTGAGAGGGAGCAGTACTCCGACCCTGAAACCTGATCCAGATAATGCTGGCGTAGGAAATTCAACTCAGTTTTCAAATTTTTCCCTATGGACAAAATTATGAAACATGAACATTTAAGAAAAAGTGGTTTTTTACAAAATTCAGTATATTTATCTTTACTTATTTTAGTCATTATGGCTGTTTTGTTGGAATTTGGTTTAAAGCTTTTTAACATTCCAATATGGATACTTCCAACTCCTAGCATTATTTTTAAGAGGTTCTTAACAGACAGCTCAATGCTTCTAGATAATACAATAACCACTCTAATTGAAGCAGGATTAGGTTTTTTAATAGCAATTGTTGTTGGAGTGGCTGTAGCAATAATCCTGTACACTTCTAAAAGATTAAGGTCAATTTTTTATCCTGTACTGGTAGGTAGTCAAACAATACCAATCATTACAATTGCTCCTTTGTTTGTTCTTTGGTTTGGTTATGGTTTGCTACCTAAAATTGTAGTTGTTGTTTTAATGTGTTTCTTCCCTATTTGTCTTAGTTTTTTGTCTGGACTTTTGGAAACAGATCCAGATATGATTGAATTAATGAAAACCATGTCCGCTTCAAAAGTCCAAACAATACTCCACTGCTCTATTCCTTCTGCACTCCCATCTTTTTTCTCAGGTTTAAAAATTTCAGCAGCATATTGTATCACTGCAGCAGTAATTGGCGAGTGGTTAGGCGCCAAAGCTGGTTTAGGAGAATTGATGAGAAGATCAATGCACTCTTATTCTGTAGATTTAACTTTTGCAGCAATCATTATTGTCACATCTTTTAGTTTGATACTTCTTTGGTTCATTCAATGGATCGAAAAACGAGTAATCTTTTGGAAAGAGGACTAATATGAAACGTTTATACTCGATTGTTGTTTCTTTATTACTTTGTTTTATTCTTTTTGTAGGATGCACTTCAAACAATGACAAAGCAAATACAGATATACTTGAGCCTGTTAGCATACTTCTAGATTGGACTCCAAATACAAATCACACTGGGTTGGTGGTTGCATTAAAAAAGGGTTTTTACAGAAACCAGGGATTAGATGTAGAAATAATTCAAGCAAATGAAGGAGGGACGTCTCAGCTTATTGGAGCCAATCAAGGAACTTTTGGTATAAGCTATCAGGAAGAAGTTACATTTGCATGTGAAAAAGAAATCCCAGTGAAAGCAATTGCAGCAATAATACAGCACAACACGTCTGGATTTGCAAGTCCAGCAGAAAAAAATATTGTTACTCCCGTTGATTTTGAAAATAGAACTTATGGTGGATGGGGTTCTCCTGTAGAAATAGCTACCATAAAAGCTCTCATGAAAAAGTATGACGCAAACTTTGATTCAATTAGCATTGCAACAATTGGGGCAACAGATTTTTTCACAGCAACACAAAAAGATATAGATTTTACATGGATATATTATGGGTGGGATGGAATTGCTGCTGAGAATAGAAATATTGATATAAATTTCATAGATCTTGGAAAAGAAAATTCTGATCTAGATTTTTATACTCCAGTTATTATCGCTAATAATGTTTTGCTTATAGAACAACCAGAAATGGTCAAAAAGTTCTTATTTGCAACACAAATGGGTTATGAATTTTGCATAGAAAATCCAGAAGAGGCAGCAACAATTCTTCTTGAATATGCTCCAGAACTAGACAGTGAACTGGTTATTGGAAGTCAGAAATGGTTGGCATCTCAATACGTCAATGATTCAAGTAGCTGGGGTTTAATGGAAAAATCAAGATGGGATAACTATACAGAATGGCTACACGAAAATGACCTCATAGAAAGACAAGTTGAATCAAACTTAATGTTTACAAATGAATACTTACCGAAATAACACTTCTGTTTTTGTTGATAATGTTTCATTATCGTGGAAAAATCAGAAGATTCTAAACAACATCAGCATTAAAGTACAGACTGGTCAAAACGTTTCTATCATAGGACCAAGTGGTTGTGGGAAAAGCTCACTTCTTCATATTATTGCTGGGTTAGTTAATCCTTCGCATGGTGATATATATCTAGACAACATTAATTGCACTGGTAAATCAGGAGTTACAGGGTACATGCAACAAAAAGATGTGCTTTTCCCATGGAAAACTGTTCTTGAGAATACAGCATTACCACTAATTTTAACTGGAGTAAAGAAAGAAGAAGCTTTAAAAGAAGCTTCTTCTTTCTTCCAGGATTTTGGACTAAATGGATTTCAGAATTATCTTCCTAAAGAACTCTCTGGAGGAATGAAACAAAGAGCAGCATTGCTTAGGACTCATATGATGAAAAAAGACACACTCTTACTTGACGAACCTTTTGGAGCTCTAGATTCTTTAACGAGAAAATCAATGCAAATCTGGCTATTAAAAATGTGTACCACAATTAAAAGTAGTATACTTCTTGTTACTCATGATATTGAAGAAGCTATTTTTCTATCTGATGAAATTATCATATTGTCTTCACTCCCAGGAACAATAATTAACCAATTTCACGTTAAAACCCCTAGACAAAATAGAACTGAAAACTTCTATATAGATAGCGAGATGACTAATTTGAAAATGAAAATTCTTTCAACATATATTTAATTTTCCACAGAGTTTTCCACATTATCAACATTTTTTGTTAATTTACTTGCAATTTGAGATATTTTCTTATCATGACAAAAAGCAATATTGATTTTAGACAGGAGATAATTCATGAATAAATCTTGGGTACTACTCTCTCATAGTTACAATCCATGGTACAATTTAGCAGTTGAAGAATATCTAATGAATACAATCCAACCAGAAGAATTTGTTTTTTTCCTTTGGCAAAATCAACATACAGTTGTAATTGGGAAACACCAAAATGCCTGGAGAGAATGCAAAATACAAGACTTAAAAAATTGCGAAGGTAAACTTGCAAGACGTTTATCTGGTGGTGGGGCAGTATATCACGATCTGGGAAATTTAAATTACACATTTGCTTGTCACAAAGACCGCTATGACTTACATAACCAACTGCAAGTAATTTTAAATGCTACAACTAAACTTGGCATAAATGCTAGCTTTACTGGCAGAAATGATATTACAGTCAACAATAAAAAGTTTTCTGGAAATGCATTTTATCAGGCAAAAGACAATAAGCTTCAGCATGGGACAATAATGGTTGATGTAAATATGAGTAAATTAGGACAGTTTTTAAGCGTTTCTAAAAAAAAGATTGTAAGCAAAGGTGTTAAGTCTGTTTCTTCAAGAGTAATTAATCTAAAAGAGATAGTGCCATCATTGACCATAGAAAACACAAAAGACTCTCTAATTGATTCGTTTAGATCTCTTTTCCCTGAAACAAGTACGGAAATTTTTGATACTGACAACCTAGACATTGATTCAATTAAGAAACTAGAAGAAAAGTACAAATCATGGGACTGGTGTTTTGGTAAAACCCCCTCTTTCCAAATACAATTGGAAGAGAGATTTGATTGGGGAGAAATTCAACTTTGTTTCACTTTAAAAAATGGAATAATACAAGAATACAAGGTTTTTTCTGACTCTTTAGATAACAATTTTCTCGAACATTTTAATCAAATGTTTACGTTATGCCCATACACAAATGAATCTTTATTAGAAAGAATATCTCAAACAAATAATATTGACGAACAAAAGAAGCTAGATGTAATAAATTGGATAAAAAAAATTGACTTATAAATACTGTTTCAGTTTAAATTTTCTGATAGAATAGCACTATCTATCATTTTTGGGGGAAATCATGAAAAAGATTATTGCGATTTTTCTTATTTTCGCAGTTGTAGTAAGTCTACATTCAATTTCTTCTTTTGGATCTGAAGACTCTGAAGAGTATTCCATCCAACCAAGAGGATTTGTTGCGTTTGAACTAGACGGTAAAACAGTAACCCCGTTTAAAACATATCAGTATGTTTCTTCAAAAAAAGTTACTGAAGCAATTAAAAATGTACCAGATTGGTTGCAAAATGAGCTTTTTACAACTTTTGAAAACCTAGATTTATGTCCGATTCAAACTTCAGATAAGTCTAGACCGTCTTTTGGTGATATTAATGCAGATGGTTTAAAAGACTTAGTTGTAATTGATCAAAAAGGCATTGTTCAAGTATATTTAGACCAAAACTTTACATATCAACTTTGTTTGAAAAAAGACATATCTTTCACAATTGATTTGCCAGAAGAAGAAGAAGAAGAAGAAGCGAAGGAAGATCTAATATTACCAATAACTCCTTCATTATTCGATTTTAATAAAGACAAAAAAAGTGATCTGTTTTACGGATTAGAGAATAAAATTTTTTATTGCGAAAACACTAGTACTAAAGATACTATCTCATTTAAAGATCCTGAGCTGATCTATCAACTCGAACCACAAGAAATAATTGAATCAAGTACTTCAGAAGAGGAAGAAGAACCTGA
>JAGLCW010000179.1 GCA_023146045.1 Caldisericia bacterium | reverse complement strand
GGGTGGCTGTAAGAAGCTAGAAAAAAATACAAGTAATCTGAATGATAGATAAAGACTCATTAAGTTTAGAAAAACTAAAAATATATTTTTAATCAAATTTGGATTACATTCTTTTAGCAGATGTATTGATTTCAGGGTTGTGAGACCAGAGGTTTCTTTTTCAATTCTTTGTACCCAAAATAAGAAAAAACTGCTAGAAGTAAGAAAAGAAAAGAAAAGACAAAAGATGAAGCAATGATGGTAATTATTGCAGCAATGGTAAATATGATGATAGAAACAAAAGGCTTTTTAATCACGAATAATGCTGCGATTCCAGACAGAAGAGAAGCTAAAAATATCATTAAAAAAGGAAATAGAGGAAAAGAACTTTCTCTATTGGCTTCAAACATTCCAAAATCACCTTTGGCTGCATCGTTTAACCAATGAATATATCTTATCACAATAGGTTTATCGATCCCTTTCGCTGATTTATAATAATCAATCTGCCGTTGTGTGATTTGTGGGTCCTCTGATTGAAGAGGGTTTACTAGATCGTTCATTATAGTCAAAGAGGCAAAAGAACTGAATGGTATTATTAGCATTAGGACAAGACCAATAATTAAGATTGCATTACGCATTTTAACTCCTTCTTATTACAATTTGAGTTTTTTAGCAAACCTAAACTTAAAGTAGATATAATAATCGAATTTATACCATAAATATTTTAATTTTTCAACTCAATTATATGATTTTCTCTTTTTTTCTCATGGATAAATAAAAATATTTTTGTTTTTTCATATATTCTAGTTTGTCTTTTCGTCTTCGTTAAACCATTGATCTTTATCTAATTTTCAATCATATCATAAAGGTAAGTGTTTAACTCATTTTGTTTTTCTGAATCATCAAAACTCTTGGACTAAGCACTCATTCATTTTTTTAGAAACACCAGTTTCTATTTCCCAAATCCCATTTAGTGAAGTTTTAGATGGTATTTCTAAGTAGAAAATACTATTATGATTGAATAACCCAACGGAATATTGATCGAAACAAACGATATGCCGATTACTTATCTTATTACACGACTTCTTGAAATACAAAATTCATGCACTTCTCTTAAGGTGGGTTTGAGTTAATAGAACATTAAGGGATTCTCTACTCGACCGAAAGAAAAGGGTTAGTCTGACTGAAAAATGTATGTGGTATTTGTAATTACTATAGGAAAGCTAGCTTTGAGTCTTTATGTCAATTAGATGCACACTCAAATTCAAGAAACTAGTTCAAAAAACGCATATTAGACATTCCAAATTTACCTGGAGTCCCTATAAATAAATCATCCACATACCAAGCATTACTAACGCAATATAAAATATTATTCCGCTCCATATAAAGATAAACGCTGTTTTTTTGTAAGCTTTACTTTGTTTTTTTGAATAGAATTCAACAATTTCATGTAAAGTTTCTTTGATAAGCACATTATTGTTTTCACCATTAATTACAATTGAACATGTATTTCTATTTTCAAAATAATTAAGATTTATCTTTGTATTTGTATCAACAACTACTATGCCGGGTTTTTCATGGCATACGATTTTATGTGTTTTTAATAAATATACAAAAATTAAATTTATCTTCTCATCTACACCAAAGAGCATGAATTTATTACCTTTGTCAAAAAAAATAGAAATACCATACAGAGATATTGCAGTATAAATACCTAAAATAGTTGATAAACCAGCGTTATCACTTTTTAGAAAGGTTAAAAATGTAATCACAGCAATGATTAGTGCAGCTATATGGATAGTCTTTTCTTTAGTGCTACGAAGAAAAGGCTTCTTTATGGATATAAGATAAAACCCAAAAACCGTTAATCCCAATATCGGTAAAGAAAGAATAAATATTGATAAATAATTATAAAACATCGTACCCTCCAATGTAAAACATATTAGGTAGCAACAAATAACACTTTGTGTTATTTGTTGCTACAGAACTGTGTATCTACTAGAATGTATCAATATACATAAAGCATATTGCTGTTCAATCCTTGCCACGAGATTTATACAGTCGATCAGTTATCTCATTGCAATTTTGTCAAGTATCCATTGGCTGATGCAGGTGTTGGGGTTGGATCAGTAATTCCAGCATCACCCCTTCCAGCCCTTTTCGGACATCTGCTAACACATGTATCAACAATAGAAAAAAACTTGTTAACACCCCAATCCACATTTGGACCCATATTGTTATCATCTAAATAAAAGTCTAAGTCTTGTTGACTTTTTCTAGGACCTGAAAATACTTCTACTAGTTTAATAATACCATATACACCAAGACCAGCAACAATGCTCCATCCGAGATTAGCTTCTGTAAACAGTAGGGCTAAAAAACCCACTATGCTCCCACCTACGGTTTCGCCCGAATCCCATTTGAAGCTTTCTCCACTTACTTGAGAAGCCAATTCAAATGCTCCTTGAATAGTACTCCAATCATCCTCAAATTCGCCAGACATAAATTGACCACCAGCATGCGAAGAAGTTTTGGATTCATTATGATAACAATTTCTGAAACATGTCTTATCACAAATATCCCACAATGAATTACCATCTCCACCACATATTTGATCACCACAATCATCATCACCATGCATGGAATGGTTAACGCCATCTGGACCAATGTAAGTGGTTAATTTTGCCCAATTGCCTATTTGAACATTGTTTGACCAATCGCCAGTTTCACCAATGTATATGTCAATTGGTCCATTTATTGGTTGATCATATATTGGGTTTGTCGTTCCTA
>JAGLCW010000178.1 GCA_023146045.1 Caldisericia bacterium | reverse complement strand
AATGGTATTGATTTTGTTATGCCTGAAGAACATTATGTCGGATTGTTCTCCTCTTCAGTAAGTGCAGATGGTTCTGGTACCGAACTTAAACACAAAGGATACTCAAGAGCATTGGTCAAGATGTCTGTACCAATCAATGGATATATTGAAAATGGTCATGAGGTGTTATTTGATTACGCAACATCCAAATGGGCAGAAGCAATAGATATAGCCTTGTTTGATAGTAAGAAAGGTGGCAATCTATTGTTTTATGGACCTCTTAAAGAACCAACTATCATTGGTGCAGGAAAGAATGCATCATTTGTTCCTGGCACGATCAGTGTTGAGATAGTTCCAAGGGAATGTGATGGCGACTAATTGTGAATGCAAAACTGCATATGAGATCCCAGACAGACAATATGTAGAAGCAGAACCAATGACCATCGCATTCAAGTTTAATGCAAGTGAGCTTAATGCAGGCAATGGCGATGATGTACATCCATGTCTTCATGAATTGTTTGGTTATCATGTTCACGTAAACAGAATTACTGAATACTACAAAGGAAGTATAGATGAAAAAAACAAAGATTAAATCAACTGATCGATTATGTGATGCACACAGTGTAACTCTTCGTGATATTTTACTGTTAAACCTCCTTGAAGATAATGAGATCAAGACATATTACAAATCATTAGATACTGATTTAATAAAAAATGTATTCAATGTCTTTCTTGATAAAGGTGAATCTCCGTCCACTGTATTGTTCAATCTAAGCATCAATGACAAGAAAGCACTTGATACTGTCGATAACTTCGTTATGTATGTTGTATCCGGGAAGAACAATGAGACTGGTTCTGATCCCCTTACTCTTGATGGTATCGTGATAAATACAGAACATGATGATCACACTATCGTATCCTTCACGCTTGATACAACTGATCCTGACTACTTCTCATACCATGCTGGCGGATATAGCTATGCCAATTATGTTATCTATGGTCGAAAAGATGATATTCAACCAAACGACAAAAGCTCAAAGCCAAATATTTTACTATGCAAAGGGAAGATTTACGTTACTGATGTTCTATATGACTTTACAGAAAGCGTACTGGATGGCCAGTAATATAGTATATACCCACAAAAACATCACCATTGAAGAAGGGAACAGAGAAGATCGATTCATATTCTTTGAACACTTCCTGAAGCAATATGGCTTCACTCCTGAAGATGAAGGTGGTAATGAATTTGTACTCACCAGAGCTGAAGCAAAGGCAGAAACAAGATCACTATATCAATTTGATAGAACCAAGGAAATATACTATGTATTTAAAATAGATGGTGTATTTGCAGGGTTCATGGATGTTTCACGCAACATTGAAAAAGATGATGATCCCGAAGTCAACAATGTACTTATATTTAAAAAATATAGACACACTAAACTAGGCTTCTGTATTATAGATCTTCTAACTAATGTATTATTCCCTGACAGAGCAATAATACTAGGTGGAACCACTGCCATGTTTGGTGGAGAAGAATATGCCAAAAAAAGACCAGGCGATTTAACATTCACATCTGAATTTAAGCCCGGCATAGCTGAACGTGCCAAGAAAATACTAGAGAAAGATCTGCAAAATGGGTAGTAGTAAAAAAACATACTCCAATCTCGCTATGATGGATATCAACCCAAAAGGTGTTGTTATGCCAAATGTAAAGAAGGCACTATACAGTGTTGACTTTGGAAGCATGGGTGCATCAAACCTACAGTATTGGGGAGCAAAGCGAAGCTATCGTGATAGATTCTTTTATAAATATGCCCGAAGACAAGGCTTTGATATGCTTGGAGCAGGTGAAACAAGTATCATAAATCAAGGGCAATTACTATCATTTGTAAAGAGTGTAGATGGTTCTGCTGCTTCTGTTGCATCCGCAAACAAGAGTGCAAACGACATGATGTTTATTGCACATGAATATATATCACGCAAATACGGTGGAGGTTTTGTCAACGGAAAACTTGTAATCCCATACGCTGGTGCCAATGCCGATACAGTATGTTGTACCGGTGGTCCTGAAGTTGCACAGGTTCTACACTGTAATGATGCAAATAACCCTACATCGTGTGGTCAAGTGTTCAATAAAATAAATGCTACATTTTTACTTAACCCTGATCCAGATCTCGTTGATGATATAACAAAAGTAAAAATAATAATAAAATCAGAGTTTAATGGAACACTGTATGCATCAATAAATGCAATGGCTCCAAATAAATATCCAAATCAGCTAATGTATCAAATTACATACAAAACAGGATCTGGATACACAAAATATATGTATGCAAATGATGCACAAGCAGCAAGTTTTGTTAAGACAAGAAAGATGGAGATCATTCCATTTATTGTTATGAAAGCTCACAAGAATGACCTCACAAAGAATGAAGGTGTTAAAAAGATCATTGATAGACTTGGAATGGATGGTGATGACATTCGTGATAGCATCAATAGTTCACCTGACATAGAAGTTGCCATGCTTGCAAACGGAATGGAACTTAGATCAATATTTGATTTAACCGATGAACTAACTTCTGGGACAATACGCAAAAAAGCAACAGAAGTTAACAACTGGCCTCCAAAAGTTTTAAAGTATGCTACTGAGCACACGGATGCTGCTGGAGATACAATTGCCTATACATTTAATGTTGGACCAGAAACAAAATACGGAAGTCTTATGTGGTGGAAGAAGCGAAACAGAAAGAACGCATCCAGATACGCAAAACTTATGTTTCGTCTTCTTGAGGAATATGGAACAGGAGCAACAGACTTTTCCCCAAAGACATCTTCTGGACAAAAAGTTGCAGATATAAATACGAAACTTGATATAACAATAGAGCACAAAACAGGAAAGGTTTTTGATGACTACAATAGAGAGACACACGCATATATGTCTCCACTTGAAATCAGAGATACTCCTGTAGGCTATCAATGGTTTCTTGACAATGGACATAATCCGGATGTTAAAATAAATAATGA
Source organism: Caldisericia bacterium (assembly GCA_023146045.1). Lineage (GTDB taxonomy): Bacteria > Caldisericota > Caldisericia > UBA6126 > UBA6126 > JAGLCW01. The sequence goes on along the minus strand of JAGLCW010000178.1, from coordinate 780 downwards.
TATGGGCAGTGGTTCTAGTTTTAAAGAACAACTATGGATATCCCAAATCGGAAAACCATCGTGTACCCATGACCATTCTCATGATGCTATTGAAGGAATAAAAGGTGGTGGTACCCTTATTATTAAGTGTTTGTCTCGTATCATAAGACTCTCCACTTCTCTTACAACATATCAAGAAATGAGAGTCAATGATATTACTCAAAAAATATCCATCTCTGGTCAAACATACACTCTGAGAATAGATGGAAAATGGAGATCAAACTCTGCTGGTAAAGATAACAAAGGTGATGATAAGTATCCACGTATTTTTGCAACAAATCACATATACCACCATGCACCATTCCCTGAATTTGTTATACTCAAAGAGTATGGAATGTGCTTTATTGTCTTTGCCAAAAAGGTTGTTAAGACATCTTTTTGGAAAAAGCTTATTGGATTCATTGTTGCTGCAATCGTATGTGTTGCATCAAGTGGTACACTCTGTGCCGCTGCTTTTCAAATGGCAGCGATAGCCTTTGTTGTCGGTCTTGTGTTAGAGTTGGTTCTTGAGGCAATCGATAGCCCGATACTCAAAGCTCTTATTACTATTGTAGTTGGAATCGTTATGATCGCTATGGGAGATCCAAGTGCTTTTGCTGCTATGACTGCAGAGGTATTCGTTCAGGTTGCAACATTGGTTCTGACGAACATATACGCTGTACAGGTACAAATGCAAATGGAACAAATGGCTAAAGATGCTGAAGCAGAAGCTGAAGTCAAAGCAGGTCAAAACATAGAAGA
>JAGLCW010000177.1 GCA_023146045.1 Caldisericia bacterium | reverse complement strand
CAAGAGGTCAGGGGTTCGATTCCCCTTACCTCCACCAATCTTCTCTCGTAGCGTAGCGAAGAGAGAAGGCTGTTGCACCACAGCTATTGGAGCTTTCGCAAAATGCGTAGTTGGTTATTTGTTGAGTTCTTCTAATGCTTCTTCTTCTGTTGAGTCTACGTTCAGAATTTTGTTGAATCCTGAGATTTGGAAAATTTCTTCAACTATATCATTTAAGTTGGATATACGTAAAAATCCTATGTTTTTGAGTTTTTTTGCTGTAGTCAACATAACTCTTAGACCTGTACTGCTTATATATTGAGTATTCCCAAGGTTTATAATAATCTTCAGATTTCCATTATCTATTATTTTAAATATTGTTTTTTCAGCTTCAGGTGCAGTTTCTGCATCCAGTTTGCCATTAATATATATAATCAGTACATCACTTTTGTGTTTTTGTGTTATCTCCACGTTGTCTCCTTATGTTCCTATGAAACTGTTAATAGTTGATAGTGCACATAGTATACATCTCAAAAGTGTAAATGGTAAAGGGCAAACTTTCAAAGTTGGTATTTTTTATAAATTTAGCATTTTCACATTCACGAACTTGAAAGCTTTTTATAATCCTGGCCTATTTCTCCAAATAATATAATCAGTCGTTCTGCTAGATTTGTGGCAGACAGCAGAAGTACATTGCTTGATGGATCAAAATCATGTTTTCCATTTATGTATGTTTTGCGAATTTTTTCAATTCCCTTAGAGCTGTTTGATGTCATGGTTTTGAGCAATATCATATCTTCTTCGTTATATTCAGAAACGATATCTTTCAGTGAAAGCAATATTGTATCCAGTCCTTCTACAATAACACTGGAAAATGTGTTTGTTTTGTCATGTGTATCAATTTCAGCAAGATCTTCAGCCAGCTGTTTAAGTGATACGTTTGCCTCTTCAAGTAGATGTTGAATATTTAGTATGATATTAATTTTATTGTATTGTGAAGATTCTAACTTACTGTTTGAAGTAAGGTCTCTTATTACGTTTCTGATGATACCACTCAGTACAGTAAATGAATCATGATATACCTTGATCACTAATATATCCTCATTGTTTCTTATGCCGTTAAATGTTTTTGAGACAATATCCAGTAGTCTCCCCTGTTCAAGCTTCAGCTGTTCAATTGCCTGTTCTGAATTTTCTTTGTCATATTTGTCCAGAAACCTCAATTTATTTGTTTCATGAGCAAGTAGTTTTGACTTGATAATATCGTCAACTAGGGTGGAGGAAATCATGTCATTTGCATCAAGCATAGTTTTGATGTTAAAACCATCAAGTTTATTCATATCTTCTCGTTTATGAGTTTTTGCTAAGATATTGATATCTGGATCAATCAGGTTTACGCTGGCACATATACGTTTTAGGTGTTCAAAGTCATCAACTGTTACAACGACACTCATCGCCTGTCGAACCCGAAGTCTTTCAAGCAGTCCTCTGTCGGCAGGATCTCCGAAGAAAACGTTTTTACCTTCCTGTCTGGCTTTTACAAATGCCTCTGTGTTGCCAGTGATAATCTGATGTTCAATGCTTCCTTGATCTAGTTTTTCAGAAACGCTCTGACCAAAATTACCATATCCACACAATATGATGTGATTATCAGAAATAGCTTGCTCTGAAACATCTTCAACAAATGATTTTTTTCTAAAGAAAGGACGTATTAGTTTGTCCATGTTGCCGATGATGAATGGAGAAATTACCATGCTTATTATACTGGCAACAAGAATAACCTGAATGATTGATTCATCACACATATTACTACTCAATGCTAAAGAAAATATTACAAGAGCAGCTTCACCGGTCTGCGAAAGACTTAATCCTGTCTTAAGTGCATCTTTGTTAGGCATAAAGAAGCTTAAGAATATGAATGCTGTGATTATCTTAACTAACATTACACCTGCCAGTATTACAAAGACTATAAATATATTATTCTGAATAACATGAAAATCAATCTGCATTCCGATACTTACGAAGAAAATCCCAAGTAAGAGATCCCGAAATGGTATAAGGTCTGCTTCAACCTGATATTTGTATATTGTATCTGCAATCATAACTCCAGCAATAAATGCACCCAGTGTGTATGAAAAACCAAAAAAATGTGCTAGATGTGATGAGCTCACGATGATGAGGAGAATGGATCCCATGTATATCTCTTTTGAGTTGGTATTAGCTACTGCTTTAAAGAAATGTTTAAGCACAAATTTACCGAATACAAAAAGAATGGATAATGTTATTGCAGCATTTATAGCGGTCTGAGTGAGGACTGTTGCTATACTTCTATCTTTATTGGTGAAAATTGTAATCAGAAGCAGAATAGGAATCAGAGCCATATCCTGGAAGATTAAGATTCCGTTTGCACTTTTGCCATAGGTGGATTTGATCTCTCCTGTTTCGCTGAATAATTTTAGTACAATGGCTGTGGATGATAAAGATAATGCTAAACCAATTATAACAGCCAATTTAACATTTATATTAAACATAAAATAGGCTATGGCAAATATAACTGAACCTGTAAGAATTACCTGTAGAAAGCCGTATAACAATAATTCTTTTCTTTTTGCCTTCAGTTCTTCAAGTGTTAACTCCAGTCCAATACTGAACATAAGAAATACAATGCCGAATTCTGCTGTTTCTTCTAGCTGTGCATTGCCATGTGCACGAATCCCGAATATGAGTCCTATTATACTTCCTGTTACAATATAACCAATAATTGTGGGGATGTTTACTCTTTTTAACAGTAAGTTAAGGAGTGTGGCTATGGCTATTGCTGTCACTATGACGGTTAGTAAGTCGTTCATCAAATATACCTTGGTTATGTTTATAGTTCATCAATAATATCAAGAATCATATTATATTACAATAATATAATAATTACATAAAAACCCCCTTGATTTTTCGGTTGATTCACTTTTTTCGGTTGAATTTGGAAAGCCATTAGATCTTTTTCGTCTTACAACTTATTCACGAGGAACCTCTATTGATATATAAACTTGTAGCGAAGATATGTTGTTTTATTTATTTTATCCCAACCTGTCCAGGGAACAATAACTTGTCTGCCCGATTGAGTTTGTGGCATTGCATTTGGTTTGAAATACCACCATGTTACTACAGGTAATATTTTGTTTGAAACCTCAACTGGCTGCCAATTAGGGCAATGCAACGTTTTTTTCTGTAAATTCATAAAAAATGTGAAATCAATCAACTAAACCTTTCATATCTAAGTATTTCTTGCCAGTTTCCCAGTCGTCGCTAATCTCCGAGAGTATAGCTGATGCTAGCCTTAACAGTGATTGCTCATTTGGAAAAACTCCTACAAGTCTTGTTCTTCTCTTAATCTGCTTATTCAAATTTTCTAGCATATTGCTTGTCCTAAGTTTTTTTCTCATTTGTTGTGGAAGCTTGAATACAGCAAAACCTTCTGGAATATTTTCTTCCATCCAGAATGCAAGTTTTTCCTGAGTTTTTGAGTATTTTTCAACATAAATCTTTAGTAATCTAGATGCTTCGTTTTTATCTGGTGCATCAAATATAGTCCTTATGTCATTGGCTACAGATACCTTTAAGTTCTTTTTTGTGATATGTGACTGAGCATTCTGTTGAAGGTGAAACTGACAACGTTGCCAGTAAACACCTGGCATTACTCCCCGTATGGCTGCCTTTAGTCCACTATGATTATCACTTACAATAAACTCTAGCCCATGCATACCTCTGGTTAGTAAAGATTCAAGAAAGTTACGCCAGTGAACCTCTGCTTCGCTGAATGATACGCTTGTTCCTAGCACACTTCTGCATCCGTTACTATCTATACCGCAAGCTGTTAGAAGAGAACATGACACAACGCATCCATCAACTCTTACTTTTTCATAGCGTGCGTCAAGAACAAGTGCTTTTATCTCTCCTAAAGGTCGTTCTCTCCATTTTTCAAGTACCACATCAAGTTCTTGTGCAGCCTTTGAAACTTGAGCTGATGAAATATCAAAGCCACATAATTTCTGCATGACATTTTTAACTCTTCTTGTGCTCACACCTTGAATATACATTTCTGCTACAGCTACTGTTAAAGCTTTTTCCTGTCTCTGACCAACCTCCAGCATAGATGGTCTATACGGTTCTGTATTGCGCACTTGCGGAACCTTGAGTTCAACCTTCCCCATTCGTGTTTTTATTCCACGGGATTTATAGCCATTTGCATATCCAGTACGCTCATTAGAACGTTCATATCTACCAGCTTGGAGGTGCTCTTGTCGCTCAATGTTCATAGCAAGATTCAGCACCTCTGCAATTACTTCTGTCATTCCATCAAATCCTTTTTCAAAAATAGGTTGCAAAATATTACCAACGTTGTTATTATCTATCTCAACAAAATGTGAGTGGGTCATTGTTATTCCTTTATTTTATTTTTTTTTAAAGAATAGCATTGATCCACATTTCTTTCACTTTAAAAATTAAGCATAACGAAATTTCTAGAGTGATTTGAATTTACAGAAAGAAATATACACTACCCTACGAGCTTCGCCGGACATGCTGGAGTGTCTAGTCCTGTGATAGTTTTACACTTTTTGAAAGGAAAAGGACTAGACATGAGAGATAAATATGTTTATAGTGAATCATTCAAACAGCATGTTGTAAGTGAGTTTGAAGC
>JAGLCW010000176.1 GCA_023146045.1 Caldisericia bacterium | reverse complement strand
TCACAACAGGCAATAACAATGCTGTAGAGTTAAAATGGTCACCAGTTCCAAATGCAAGCAAATACAAAGTATACCGTACAAAAGATGCAGGAGCATACAGCGATGACGCACTTGTTGCTGTAGTGAAAGCACCATTTACTTCCTACATCGACATTGGTTGTGATCCACTAAACGGAACACCAAGTGCTGAATATCGTTCTTCTTTCACAAATTTATATATTGAAAGAACAGAGCCATCTACAGGCGCTTATGTAAGCAGACTAATGAATGAATACGAGCTTTCAGATTACAAAATTGATTGTAAATCTGGAACAATAAAATTCCGTAAAGCACTAAAACAACTAGATACTGTTGTTGGTGATTACAATGTTTCTAAGAATATTAAAAATGAAAAAGTAGTTATCGACACAATATCTGGACGCGGACAGCTTCGCCATGGCGAAGTTATCGATCCAGACGTATACGGTGAAGATGAATACAAAATTGAATTAAGAAAAGTAAGTGCTTCTAATCCAAACTACCCAACAGTTTTAGTCCGTGGTGTTGATTTCCAATTCATGGATACAACAAATAGTATGGTAGAAGGACTAAGAGATGGTAATATTGTTTTCTATACACAGATAAGTAACAGCGACACAGTTTATGCTGATTACTATTACCGTGAAAAAGTACGTGGTGACTTAGTTGCCGTAGCAAATGGTAACGAGACTCAACTAAGAACACATCAAAATAATATTGTACCAGGAACTTACACTATATATAAAGGTAAAACACTATCCTCTGCACCTGTCATTAACGTAATGAACAGTGAACGTGGACCTGTTGTTACTTTTACAACTCCTGTAAATGTAGTGCCAAATCCAAAATACAAAATGAATCCAACTCCAGAATCAAAGAGAGACGTTACAATAGTTTTCTCTCTACAAACTGGAATACGTAATCCAACTAAATCTGGAAATTATCAATTATTTGTAAGAACTTCACAAGAACAAACAGAAATCTTGTCTACCCCTTACTATATTGATGCTGGAGACGAAACTCAAAAGTTACTAAAATTAACTCAAGATCAGTCTGTATCTGCTGGGCAAACAATTGCCTTAACAACAACAGTGCAAGACGATCTCGGTAATTCAATTCCTAACGTAAACATTATGTATAACATAGTTAAGTCACCAAACAACGAAGGTAAATTAAGTAAAGAAAACTTTATTACTGACGCTTCTGGTAATGCTGTATCAATGTTTACATCTTCAAAAACACCTGGATTAAATACTGTTACTGCACATATTGTTGGTACAAAACAAATGGTAACATTTAAAATTACAGGGCTTTCAACGCAACCAATTAATCGTGTAGAAGTTTCACCAAAAGACGCAAGAGTAGTACCAAATGGTAATAGACTATTCGTAGCATCTGGGTACAATCGTACTGGTGAAGTAGTTCCAAATGTAAAATTCAATTGGTCTGTATCTCCTACAAATCTAGGTACTATTGATGCAAATGGTAACTTTATTGCTTCTGCAACTACAGGTACTGGAATTATTACAGCTGAAGCTTATGGTGTCCACGGTTCTGCAACTATAACTGTTGCTGCCGGTCAAGCTAAAGTTTCAAAAATTGTAATTACTCCTAGCGAAGCAGAAGTTGGAATTAGAGAAACATTACAGTTCATAGCAAAAGCTTACGATGTAAAGGGAAATGAATTGCCATTGCCTTTTGCATGGACAGTAAGCAACACTGAATATGCTTCAATTGATTCAAACGGTTTGTTTACAGCATTAAGAGCTGGAACAAGCGTTATTGTAATTGCAACCGAACCAGGCGGAATGAATCAATATGCTACTGTAAAAATTTCTTACAAAGAACCTGCAATAAGCTATATTGAAGTTCAACCTAGTGTTTATCAAATGAATGTTGGACAAACAAAACAGTTTGAAGTTTATGGTTACGATAAAGCTGGAACAAAACTTTCAGTAGTTAACGTGATATGGACAATCAACGGCAACATTGGTTTGATTACAAATACAGGTATATTTACAGCCTCTAATGTTGGAATTGGACAAATACAAGCTCAAGTTGGTACTCTTACTGCATCATCTGTTGTAACTGTAAATTCTAGTTCATCGGAAGATACAAATGGACCAACAATTACTATAGATTCACCAAAAGACGGATCGTCTGTTTCAGAAAATGTCATTGTGGTAAAAGGAAAAGCTCAAGATCAGTCTGGTGTAAAACTAGTAATGGTTAATAACATGCCTGCTAGCCTTAATGCAGATGGTTCTTTTATTTCACAACCAATTGCAATAAGCCCAGGGAGCAATGTAATTTCAATAATTGCAACTGACAATTTAAACAACACTTCAATGAAATCTATTACTGTTATGAAAAGTGTACCTGTTATAATAAAATTACAGATTGGAAATAGAAATGCTGTAATTATGAAAAATAACATGCCACAATTTGTAACAATAGATTTGGCTCCGTTTACAGTTTCTGGTAGAACAGTAGTACCTTTAAGGTTTATAACTGAATCATTTGGAGCCGTAATTGATTGGCAACCAGATGTTCCTGCCACAGGTGAAGGTCAAATCAAAATTACACTAGACAAGAGTAATGGAGATAGAAACCAGTTAATAATGCATACAGGTTCAACCTTTATGAAGAAAATTACTACAATTAACGGTGTCACCACAGAACAAGCGATTAACTACTCTCCAGCACCTTATATCGTAAAACCTCAAAATAGAACAGTAGTCCCACTACGTTTTATTTCTGAACAATTCGGTGCAAAGGTAGACTGGAATGCTACAACACAAGAAATTACGATTACGTATTATCCATAAGTAGCATCATGTGAATTAATTTCACAACAACTTCGCAAAAAACCGGGACCATCGCGTCCCGGTTTTTTTATGTTATAGAAAAGTTATTTATGGGTATACTTTATATATATGTTAATTAGAAAGTGAGATTCATATGGGGTATATTTACGCTTTACTCGGTCTTGCATTAATTATATTAGTGCACGAATGGGGACATTATCTAGCTGCTAAGAAAAATGGAATTGTTGTAGAACGTTTTGGTATTGGAATGGGTCCAACTATTAAAATAGGTAAATTCGAAGCACATTGGTATAGAGACGGAACGGAATTTTGTTGGTGCTGGATACCTCTTGGTGGTTTTTGCCAAATGAAAGGCGAAGACGACGAAAAACAAGGAGATGGAACCTATAATTCTGCAAGCCCACTAGCAAAGTTTTGGGTAGCTTTTTCAGGACCATTTGCAAATTTTGTTACAGCATTTGTAATACTGTTTGTAATATTTTCATTCATAGGTAATCCTCTTGAAACTCAAGTACATGGGTTAATGGATGGATATCCTGCAGCTGAAGCTGGAATACTTCCAGGAGATAGAATAATTGGCGTAAATGAAACACTAAGCGACGAGTGGTCAAAACTTCAACCTTTGATTTCTGAAAACGCAGATGAGTTAATCCACCTAACAATATCAAGAAATGGTGAAGATGTTAACTTAGATATTATCCCAAAAAATGATAGTGGCATTGGAATGCTCGGAATTATGATCGGGCCATCGAATGAACCTGTTGGAATATTAAGAGCAGTTAAAATGTCTCTTGACATGATGTGGAATTTTTTCACAGAATTGCTAAAATTTGTTGGTAAAGCTATTACAGGACAATTAGGTGGAGTAAAAGTAACTGGCCCGGTTGGAATTATCAAAATGGCTGGTGAATCAGCAAATTCATCCTCATTGGCATTCCTATTTTTTATTGCTTTTTTAAGTTTGAACCTTGGAATGTTTAACCTTTTTCCAATCCCACCATTAGATGGTGGAAAAATAGTTTTTGCTTTTTACGAGGGAGTTACAAAAAAGCGAGTAAGCAAAAAAGTAGAACTAGCAGTTAGTACTGTAGGGTTTATACTGCTTATAGGTATGCTGCTTTTCGTAACCTACAAAGATATTGTTGGTCTATTTGCTGGATAATAACTAAAAGTTTGTAATGATCTTAAGTTTGGAGATAGAATGTTAAAAAAAGTTGCTTTAATCGATGCGAATAAATTTGCAGAAATGCTTTCGCGTGGTGCAAAAGAATTAAGTAAACATACAAACTATTTAAACCAGATAAATTATTTTCCTGTACCAGATGCAGATACTGGAACCAACCTAACAAAAACAGTTTTGCAGCTTTCAACAAACCATACGTCCATGGTTTGCTCTACGGTTGCTCAAACAAGTAAAGCAATAGCAGAATCTGTTCTAATGTCTGCGAAAGGTAATTCAGGAGCGATATTGGCACAGTTTTTTCAAGGTCTTGCTAACGGATTAAAAGAATGCAATACAGCAAATTTACATCAGTTTTCAAATGCAGTTTTTAATGCTGCTCAGGAGTCAAGGAAAGCCGTCGTAAACCCCGTAGAGGGCACGATATTAACTGTAATGCACGATTGGGCAGCTTACCTAAAAAATAATATAAGTGAAACAAAAGATTTTGTAGTCCATTTAAAAAAAGCGCAAAAAATTGCTGAAGTAAGTTTAAAAAATACAGTTAATCAGCTTAAAGTTTTAAAAAAAGCCAAAAGAGTAGATGCTGGAGCTCAAGGATTTGTATACCTTATACAAGGATTTGTTGAATATCTTACTATGGGGCATTTATTTGTACAAGCAAAAAAAGAAGAACAAGAAACTTATTTTCATCCTGATTACGATTTTACAAATGCCAAGTACCAGTATTGCACTGAAGTGTTGATTGTGGGAAAAGATATCAACAAAGAAGAAATTAAAAATGATTTATCCCAAAAAGGTGATTCACTGATAGTAATAGGATCTTCTGACAAGGTGAAAATACATATTCATACCGACGATCCAGGCTTTGTTTTTAAACTATCCCAAAAATATGGTCAACTTGCTCAAGAAAAAGTAGATGATATGTACCAGCAAGTACGTGACGTTGAATTATCTAAAAAACAAAAAATATGCCTAGTTGTAGATTCGGTATGTAATTTAGAGCCAAGTGTTTTAAAGAGGTACAATATTCATTGGATGCCGCTAAGAGTAAAAATGGGCGATATCAATCATTATGACTCATTAACAATTTCTTCTAAAGAATTCTTTAAAGAAATGGCTAAGCAAGATGTTGTACCGCAAACATCCCAGGTTACTGTGGCTGATGCAGAAAGGCTTTTAAGCTGGACTAATCAAATGTTTGACCACACAATTGTTCTTACTATGCCAAGCATAAATAGTGGAACATTTAGAAGTGCTCAAATTGCAGCAAAAGAAGTATCTCCCGATAATATTACAGTTATCGACAGCTTCAATGGATCTGGATCAATTGGTTTAATAGCAATAGAAGCATCAAAGCTAATACAAAAAGGTAGCAGCTTACAAGAAGTTGTTAGCAGTATTCACGAGAATAGAAAAAAAGTTCGCACATTTGTCACTATGGAAAACCTTGTCTATCTTTTTAGAGGTGGGCGAGTCTCAAAAACAAAATACGCAATTGCCAATATGTTAAGAATGACACCATTCATTCGAGTAAGTGAAATTGGAAAAATGTACCAAGCTGGTGGCTTTATTGGCGGAGCACTTTCTGTACGGAAAAAACTTTTAAAAAAGGTTTATAAGGAAACAAAAGGCATGACTGGGCTTAAATTTATGATAACCCATACTGTTGATTACGAAAAAGCAGATTGGGTAAAAAAAGAACTAGAAAAAAATGTAAATGTCCAAAGCATTGATACTGCTCCAATGTCTCCAACAATGGGAACGCATGGAGGCCCTGGAACTCTAGTAATCTCTTGGTTATAGGAATAAAAATGATTAAAAAAATAAACGTTTTCCAATGGCTTGCCGAAGGCTTT
>JAGLCW010000175.1 GCA_023146045.1 Caldisericia bacterium | reverse complement strand
CAATACTACCAAACAGAAGATCATGATGCCATATATGCAGCTTTTAAGAATAACTACAAAGCATTAGCTTCAGATATTCCATCAGCAACTCAATTGTATACTCCTGAATGGATAGTTCGGTACATGGTAGACAATTCTTTGGGTAGGTTATGGCTACAGAATAAACCTGAGTCATTAATAAAGAAAAAGTTGCAGTATTACATTGAACCAGAAGAGTCAGAAGAAGAAATTATAAATATTACTTCACCAGAAGAAATTACATTTTGTGATCCAGCTTGTGGAAGTGGACATATTCTTACATATGCCTTTGAAGTACTATTTTCGATATATGAAGAAGAAGGATATACAGTAAGTGAAATCCCCAAATACATACTAACAAACAACCTATGGGGTATGGACATTGACAAACGTGCCTGTCAATTAGCTTCTTTTGCTTTAGTAATGAAAGCAAGAGCAAAAGACAAACGTTTTTTCACAAGGGAAGTTACCAAAAGCATTCAAAGTAATACCCAACCCATAGTTGATTGTCCACATATATGCAATTTACAGAGCATTAGTTTTACTCAACATGAACTAGAAGAAACACTAAAGGACTGGCAAGAAGAATTTAATAAAACTACCTTAATCTCAGATTTACTTTCTTTAACCCAGTTATCAGCAGTAGGCTCTTTACTGAAACCAAAAAGCAGTTTAGATGAAATAGAATCATTACATGGTTATTTTGTATCACTCACAAATAACAACAATAGAATTTCATTAGAACTACAAGTACTGTTACCTAAATTGTTTGAAGCTGTTTCTGCACTAATATACATTTCTAAGAAGTATTGCATTGTGTGCACCAATCCACCATACCTAAACTCAGGCAAAGTAAACGATGACTTAAAGAAATACTTAGCCAAAGAATACAAAGAAGGAAAGAGTGATTTATGCACCTGCTTCATCATTCGTAACTTCGACTACCTTCTTCCCAAAGGCTACAATGCTATGGTTACAATGCAAAGTTGGATGTTCCTAAGTTCATTTGAAGATCTGCGGAAAAAAATAGTTGAAGAGAAAACAATACTTTGTTTAGTCCAAATGACAAATGGCGTTATGAGGATAGCTTTTGGCACATCTGCTTTTGTGCTAAAAAACAATTGCAATCAAAAATACAAAGGCAATTACAGCTTTGTTGAATTAAAAGACATCCGTAAACCTAGTTTAAAAGACAAACAACATTTTGAACACCCATACACTTTTCCAGTTCCAAATGAACGCCTAGCTACCGCTTCTTCCAGTGACTTCCACAAAATCCCCGGTAGCCCAATTGCCTACTGGGTCAGCGACCGCATCCGCCAAATCTTCACAGAATGTGAACCATTGGAAAGTGTAGTAAAGGCATGCATTGGCATGAGAACTGGTGACAATAGTCGTTTTTTGCGTCTATGGTATGAGGTATCATATTTTAAAAGTGGTTTTGGAATGAGCAATCATGAAGAAGCATTAGAATCAGGACGTAAATGGTTTCCATACAACAAGGGTGGTTCATTTCGTAAATGGTGTGGCAACCACGAATACGTAGTAAACTGGGAAAATGATGGCTACTTGATTAAAAAAGAAACACTCAAAAACTATCCAGCTTTAAGCTGGGATAATCTTGGTTGGAAAATATCGAATGAGAAATACTATTTCAAAGAATCTGTGACTTGGTCATTTGTTAGCTCATCTAAATTTGGAGTTCGTTATTCACCTCCTGGTTTTATATTTGATGTTGGTGGTTCTTCACTTTTTACCAACACTAATATAATTAATCAAATACTTACATTTTTGTGTTCTGGATTAGCATTCAGTTTTCTCACTACCATAAACCCTACATTAAATTACCAAGTAGGTAATATAACAAATCTACCATTCATTGACTTTGCCGATGATAAAAAAGATAAAAACCACTATATATCAGCCAAACTCATCTCCATTGCCAAAGCTGACTGGGACGCTTACGAAAGATCCTGGAACTTTGAAAGGTTGCATTTATTACTTCCAGAATTCAAGAAAGTTACAATTGAAGAATCTTATAGCTCTTTGCGTAATCATTGGCATGCAATGACATGTGAAATGCACGAGTTGGAAGAAAAGAATAACAAGTTGTTTAATGAAGCATATGAATTGGAAGACGAGATTTCTTCTTCGGTTCCTTTAAAAGAAATTACCCTTACATGCAATCCAGCATATAGATATCCAGATACTCGAAGTAGTCAGAGGGGTATAGAAGAAAAAGAAGAATTACTGCATCAAGATACAATGAAAGAATTACTTTCATACTATGTAGGCTGCTTGTTTGGAAGATATTCTTTAGATAAACCAGGATTAGTTTTAGCCAATCAAGGAGATACATTAGCAGAATATATGGCTCAGGTAGAATTGCCAACTTTTATTCCTGATGAAAACAATGTAGTTCCTATTCTAGATGATTATTGGTTTAACGATGATATTGTGTCACGTTTTCATTCATTCATAAAAACATGTTTTGGAGAAGAAAAACTAGATACAAATGTTCAATATATAGAAAGAGTATTAGGAAAAACAATCCGCCAGTACTTCTTAAAAGATTTCTACAAAGAGCATATAACAACATACAAGAAACGTCCTATTTATTGGTTATTTAGTAGTCCAAAAGGATCATTCCAAGTTCTAATTTACATGCACAGATACACTAAAGATACACCAAGTATTGTTCTTAGATATTTACGTGACTACATTAGCAAG
>JAGLCW010000174.1 GCA_023146045.1 Caldisericia bacterium | reverse complement strand
AGAAGTTTAAGAGTTAGATTAAAAACAAGTGCCTAGCAAGTTGCCTATCAACAAGTTAAGGAGTTGAGTTTTGTAAGACCCCTTTTTCAATTTCATAACCAAAAGATCTAAGTATTTTGCCTTGAATTTTCGTTGGTTCCTCAAGCATTTGCTCGGCTTTTCTTTTCCTGGGATACCATAAACAAACAGAATCCAAGTTTGACATCTCATCTATAATTGTTTTGCCACTCAGTCTGTTTTTTCTTCGATTACCGTTTACTCTGATCTCAAGCAGACGCAATACAGTTAAGGCGATAACGCACATAAGCAGATGACACCTTATTTTACTGTCAGTCCAGTGATATATGGGATTTAAGCGAACATGCTCTTTTGACTTACTTGCACGAAACTCATTTTCAATTATGTAACGATCAAGCGATAATTGAACAATTGCATCTGTGCTCCATGTATGATTATCCGTCACTATAATGCTTCTGCCAAATAGTTTTTTTGCGTTTTCTATTTCCGTTGTATTTCTCCGGTAAGTCATTATCGGTTTATCTTTCATGTTGTCAAAACTTAAATTAAAATATTTGCTTGAAATATTTAGACTTCTGCACTTTTTGCAATATCGTTTTTCTACTACTTCTGGGTCTCTCCATTGAGGCTCATTAGCTCTGTATTTTAATTTGTATTCATGCAAGATCTCACTAATACTGTTTAATTTTCTGTTAAAGGTGAATTCCTTCTTGCGGTAAGTACGTGGATTATATGTAACAACAACAGTTCTCTTTTTGCCCCATAGTTCTTTGTCACTGCGATATGCAACCATATGATCTTCCTGGGGAACAGGGCTTCCTTTTCTAAGCTTGTTGTTTGAGATATCAAGTGAAGTGAATTTCTTTAACGATGTACTCGCCAAGTCTTTTACATAGCTCGGAGAATAAGTGGTGATGAAATGAAAGCGTGAATTCTCATCAATCATATTTATGTTTTTATCACTGTTCATTCCTTTATCAAAAACAACAGTCAAGGATTGTTTTGATTTATTGAATTCACACATTGCATCAAATACTTGATCCATTACCGTAGTAAACAATTTTGAATCATGCATATTCCCGTTATACGCTTTGTAGTAAAGTGGTAAATGGGTTTTTCTGTCAACCATAAGACCAAGTCCCACCTGGCGAAGACTATGCCTGCTTGCTTTATTATGTCCCCGTTGACACAGCTCTGAATCAGTCTTGCTATTCATAAATGTATAGTAGTTTGTGGTGTCGAACAGAAGAAACTCTGCCGGTGTGGATTGTTTCTCCCAGACTCTTCCGAAAAAGGTTTTTGCTATCTCTTCTACATTCTTTTCACTTACTCTGTCGAATTTCTCCCAATATCTCTGTGATGTTAACTCCTTGAGATCGACTGGACGAATGTATTGAACAGCAGTGTGCTTATACCAGTCCGGTAAAGCTCGCTTGCTCCTTGGATCAATGATTCTGTTTACCCAACCGTAATAGAAGTATTCACCAATGGTTGGTCCTGTTTCTTTTTTCCCTCGAGGCACAATAGTATTAATAATGCCAATAGTATCAAGTTCTTTTTCTAATTCATTCAGCAGAAACATCGCTCCGAAAGAGAAAGTTTTTACTTTCTCCGGCCTATCAGCTGATTTATTTTCAACTAATTTTTTGTACATAGTCTCTGTGGTTCCCAAATATTTTTGCCAAATAACTTTGGGCTTTCCATTCACTCTTTGTATTTCACGGAGGTGGTAATAAACGTGTCCGTTTTTCTTTTTTTTGTGTAAGTGTGGCATGTTGGTATTATACATCATTGGGTCTTACAAAGCAAGTAGCATATCTGCTAACTCAATATGTGTTACCCTGTTGAGGTATCTATTAGGCAAATATTTGTAGGTCTTACACTTATCGCACACAGAAGCCCCTACAAGAGAACAGGTTACATGAATTATTATGGGTTATCTCTTAAAGTTCTG
>JAGLCW010000173.1 GCA_023146045.1 Caldisericia bacterium | reverse complement strand
TGTTTCCAGTTTGGTTGAGTATAGTGGCTGACCGAAAACTCTGTTTTCGAGTCATTTCTACTTACCTTGTTTTAATTTTTTTTAAAAATGATTAAAATTTTCAATATTTTCTTAAGAAAAATTGCTTTTGTACTAATAAATTGATTATCAGACACATTTTTAGGCACAGCGATAACGTAATAATCAATAAACAATCATATTATCAGCAACAGTAAACTTTACGCTGCTTTTTCTCTTTTGACCTGCTTTATTTTTTCAGATCGTTTCATTCTGGCAATCTCTTTTTGTTGAATAATATTCCCCAAAACCTGAATATTTCTCCCAAGAACGGCATATGAAATATATCGTTTAAATGAATTTAAACCTCGATCAGGACATCTATCAAGTCCATGATTTTCAAGAGCATTAATTCCTGACTCTACTGCTGAATGTTGATGTTTAGCTTCTTTAAACTCTTGTGAATATTCCCATTCTTTATCTTTACCTGCCAGTTTACCTTTTTTGGGAAGTATTACTTTATCAATTATTTCTTCAAGTTTAGGTTTATTTGCAGGAGACCAGAATCCTTTATCAAAACTTAAACTGTTTAAATTAGAAAACAACTCTTTCGTTTTTTTTGTAAATGGAACAGCAATCGTTTTATCGACCTCGGACTGCATTACTCTATGATTTAGAATAAAACCAAATTGATCTTCAATAATGCATATATTCAAACCAAGTTCCTGTGAAATTCCAGCTTTACCTTTTACAATCCATTCTGTATATTCTTCAAAGATAGAAAAGATCTTTTCATTATGAGGTATTGTTTCTCCGTTTATTATACGTCTTTTAATCTGATCTAATAAAGTATCAGCATATTCTGAAAACTTTGTAATCATAGCAAATACAGCTTCAAGATCTGAATAATTACCATTATCTCTTAGACTAGCCATATCTGAACGAACACGGTCAAGCAAATATTTACTTTTACCCATGAAAGAGTTGCAAATATTTTTTATTTCATCTACACGCTTTTGCTTTTTTTCTTCATCTTTGGAATTTGAATGTCTCATCTTCTGAAACTTCCGGAGTGTATTTTTTAGTTTCTGTAATAAGCTTTTACTTTGTCTCCAGTTATTCAGATCAAAATTATTGTATGCAGTTGCAATGAGTTCTACTGATTTTCTTACTGCATCATAAAGAAGGTTTGTATCTGTTGGATAATGAACATTACTTTCAACAACGAAAGAGTCACAGCGACCTTCTAGTTTTTTGGCTTTTTTTTTAAGAAGTGAGTGACCATAATCAACAACCACTTTGTTTATTTTATCAAGAAGTTCAGGTGTGAAAAGTCTAATATTATCCTTAAGCGTCTGAAGAGAATATTCAGTCATATCTAGCCATTTTACATGTCCAAGCATTTCCCTTAACCTTGCATGATTGTCTGCCATCTCTTTAAGCTTATCATAATCCCAGTTACAATTTAAGCGCAGGGTGCCAAGTACAAGTATTTTCCAAAGCTCCATACCAGGGCGACCAGTTGTTTTTGATATATCTTCAGGTATTGCTTCCTCAAGTAAAATAAAAACCTTATCACGTATCTCCTTATTGCAGTAAACTGCCTGAAGTCCCATTAATAATTTGGGTATTTCATCTCTGGAGCGTAAATCAAATTCTATACTGGAAATATCAACTTCACCTATTCTCATTTGATTATCAATTACTTTTCTCACACATAACCTCCGAAGATTTCAAAAATGACTAAATCTAAAAAAACAGCAATATTAACATAAATTATATCTAACATATTAATTGATAGATAGTTAACTCTTATAATATACTGTTTATTCTGCAATATAATAGACCTAAAAAATATTTTATCATTGCTTTTTTATGAAATCTTCAATCAAAATTAAATATGTAACTTTTTGATGTTAGGATATTTAAGAATTGTCGTTCAAACACTA
>JAGLCW010000172.1 GCA_023146045.1 Caldisericia bacterium | reverse complement strand
TTGTGTCAAGGAATAGTCTCTATTCCATACCAAATCATATTGTGGTTTTTTAAACATAGGCTTAATCCATTCTTTTTGATTCTCAAGAATGGTTTTGTACCTTGCAATGACTGTTTTAAGAACAGATTGTGCCATCTGTGATTTAAGCCCAAATTTTTCACGGAGGGTAGAGTACAAAACTTTATTTAGTGAAAATTGTTTTAGGTCGTGAGTGTTGAATATATAATTTGAAACATAATTACAAGCATTACGATAAACAGACATAGTTTCGTTGAGCAATGCTCTGTCTGTATCAGAAGTGATTACTTGAATTTTTGCTGTTACTGTGAGTTGTTCCATAATCAAACCTCTTTTCTGTTATTTTCACTAATTATATTATACTATATTTATAGTGAATATCAAGTCGGAGGTGAGAAATATGGATACGAACTATAACCGTAAAAACAGGTTAAAAGCACATGTTGTACTTGTTACTAAATACCGTAAACAACTACTTAAAGGGATTATATCAGAAGATATTAAGCATCATATTTTTGATATTTGTCATAAACACAATTACGAAATAATTGCTATGGAAACAGATAGAGACCATATACATTTTCTTATCAGCTATGATACTACCGATAGTATATGCGAGATTGTGAAAAGGATAAAACAGGAGACAACATATAGGCTATGGCCAAAACATTCTGTTTTATTATCAAAAGAATATTGGAAAAGAAGAATACTTTGGTCGGATGGTTATTTTGCTTGTAGTATTGGTGAAGTATCCTCTGCTACAATTCAAAGATACATTGAAACTCGAGGTTAGAAAGGAGCATGGCATTCCTCCCACCACCTAAAGGTAGTGGGTTTCTGTGCCACAAATATTTATGAATATTCAACAATCTGTTCATTTTCTTTCACTATTTCGAACATAACCTCATCCATACTTCACTAAGTTCCGATTCTTCAACTTCCGATATTTTATCCTTTTCCTCATGAATTTATTCAAAATCAGACTCTGTTTTTTCTGAATCAAATTTTTCATAATTATCAACTGTAGGATTAGCTTTGATATATTCTATCGCTTCTCTTGAACTGTTCACAATATCTTCATCCTCGCTGTTGTCTTCTAAAATGTTCGAATGTCTGATTGTCAGTAAACGTCACCATAACCTGAGCATTTACCTTCACCCATAGATTTAGATTATTTCAGGAAATAATCTAGTGCATTCATTCTTCTAACACCTAAATAATCACCTTCAGGATCTTCGTCTAAAGTCAATAAATATTTTGGATAATGATCATTGATTTTAAGTAATGGTTTAAGCTCTCTATTCAATATTTTTTCGTCTCTTACTGTAGCAGCTACTTGAAAATATTCTATCCCATGTTCGTTCATTGCCACAAAATCAACTTCCATATCACCATATTGGCCGACATATACATCGTATCCTCTGCGTATTAATTCAAGATAAACAACATTCTCAAGAATATGTCCTACATCTGTTTGACTCATTCCCAACAACATATAACGTAGGCCTATATCAACTACATAGTATTTTTCCAAAGTTTTCAGATACTGCTTACCCTTGATATTGTATCTTTTTGCTTTGTAGATAATCAAACTCTCAGTCAATGCTCTAATGTATTTTTCTACTGTTTTTGGATCGATTTTTCTTCCATCTGAAGTCATCGTATTAGCAATTTTTGTTGTAGAGGTTTGATTCCCGATATTATGAAACAAGAACTTCACCACATCTTCCAACATCACTACATCAGCAATCTTGTTTCTTGCAACAACATCTTTGAGAATAACTGTATTAAATATTCCTTCCAGATAATCTATAACCAATTTTTTGTCATTCATAATACTTATTGCATATGGAAAAGAACTGTTTATTTGATAATCTCGATACTTTTCCGTGATTGACTTTTGAATATCTGTGCCACTACAATACTCCTTGAATGATAAAGGCAACATTTTTAATTCGATATACCTCCCGGACAAAAGTGTTGCCAATTCGCTAGACATAAAATATGCATTTGATCCAGTAATATAAATATCTACATTTTTTTGTATAAACAGACTATCAACAACTCGTTCGAATTCCGGTACATGCTGAATCTCATCTAAAAAAATATAGTTCATTTTATCTGGTTGAACTCTTTCCATTACATATGAAAAAAGTTTCATATAATCTCTCAAATGATTATAACGAAGATCTTCAAAATTGATAAATATAAGTTGTTCCTGATCTATACCCTGATCAAGTAAGTAATCTTTATAAATCTCAAATAATGTTGATTTTCCACACCTTCTTATTCCTGAGATTACTTTAATCAATTGTTTATCTTTTGACCGTATGAGAAAGTCTAAGCATTCTGTTCTTGCAATCATCCCACTCACCTCTTAATAAGGATTATATTC
>JAGLCW010000171.1 GCA_023146045.1 Caldisericia bacterium | reverse complement strand
AAAAGACTAAATTGGATGAATATGCCGAACTTTCAATTATTCCTGAAAATAGTACTACATTACTAAAAGAGATTGCACAGGAAATAATAAAAACTAACAATAAAGTGAAAGACATTAATGGCTTTGACGAATTGAAAAAGAGTTTGGAACAAATTATTCCACACGAGAATGCAAAAAAAGTTGTTAATATGTTGATGAATGCGAAGAATGCAATGTTTGTATTCGATCAAAATCTATTAAGCCAAAATGCTGCCAAAATGCTTGCAAATATTACAGTTCTCTCTGGTTTTTATGGCAAGCCAAGAAATGGAATCATTCAACTAAAACCTCAAAATAACTCTCAATCTATCCCAATTATTGGGATTAAGGCACAGGGTGAAGCTATTGCACATAAGATCAAGAGTGACGACGTAAAAGCAATGATTGTTTTTGGAGAAGACGTTAACGGTTTAAAACTCGAAAAGCTTTCCTGTCTCGTTGTAATGGACTCCCATATGACAAAAACTGCTCAAATTGCAGATGTTGTTCTTCCTTCTGCTTCGTTCGCGGAATCAATGGGTACATATATTTCAACAGATAGAAGAATTCAACAAGTAAATAGTGCATTTAAACCAAAAGGGCAAATTCTTGAGAATTGGGAAGTCATTCAAAAATTAAGTAATATGTTGGGCGCGCAATATAGTTTTAGAACTTCTGAAGAGATATTCTATGAGATTTGCGCAGTTGTTCACGGATTTTCAAAGGAATCATTACTTAACGACTTAATATGGCCAATGAATGAAAATCCTGTATTGTACTCAGAAAAAACCAGCCGAAAGACAATATCACTAAAACCAGTACAAGATGCTCTTTTGTTTGAAAAAAGAGAAAGCACAAACTATTCTGTAAATTGCTTTAACGCATTCCTCAAAGAAGAGGGATTAGAGCGTTACTAGATATTAAATTACGGCATGGTGAGAGAGAATTCACCATGCCGTACAAAAAAGGATGCACATGGAGAATAATATAATGTTTCTTTCTTTCTTGGTAGTTCTAGTACTTTTCTTTGTATCCGGAATAGTCTTTAGGTTTATCTGTGAATATGCCACTAAATACCATAAAACATGG
>JAGLCW010000170.1 GCA_023146045.1 Caldisericia bacterium | reverse complement strand
AATGTAATTGATCTAGAGGATAATTCCGAAACAGAAATCCAGCAGGAAATTGAATCTTACATCGTTACCGAAGGAATAGGTCGGCATCTTTACAATTTTACTAACCAATTTATCTCAAACATTAAAGAAACGGGCGTATGGCTATCAGGCTTTTACGGTTCTGGTAAATCTTACTTCGGTAAAATGCTGGGTTATATCATTGACAACCCCATGATATGCGGTACCCCAGCAAGAGATCGTTTTATCCCTCGACTAAAAGGCATTTCAGACGAAAGTCTCATTGAAAACTCCATTCTAAAACTTGCATCAATTAATAGCAGAGTTGTGTTTCTTGATGTTGCAAAGCAAAATACTGATAGAGGTCTTGCATTTACTCTATTTGCCAATCTTCTGAAAAACCTTGGCTTTCGTGACGATATCTATGGCTATATGGAATTTGATCTTTTTATTGATGGTAAACTTGATGAATTTAAACGTAAGGCGAAATTACTCGAAGGACAAGACTGGGATGAGTTAAAAAAAAGTAACCGCCAAGTAGCAAAGGTCATGCATAATGTTTTTACTGAAATGGACTATAGTGAAGCAGATTACGTAGACACTAAGCAAGTTTATAGTTCAGCTATTGATGATTTTTCTACGAGTAAGTTCAAAAATGAACTTGAGAAATACTTAAAATCACAACCTGACGAAACACTTGTTTTTGTGTTTGATGAAGCCAGCGAGGCAATAAGTCAGAAAAAATTCACACTACTTGATCTTGAAGGCATTAGTGAAGCTCTTTCAAGTGTTAGCAACAAAGTTTGGACCATAGCTATTGCTCAAGAAAAACTCGATACTGTTATTAGCAATGCCAACGTAAACAGAACTCAATTGACTAAGGTAACTGATCGGTTCAAAACCAAGATTCACCTTGAATCAACAGAGGTGGATGTAATTATTCGCTCTCGACTGCTCCATAAAACAGAAACTGGCAACCAGCTACTAATGGATTACTATAATAAAAATGAAGGCCTTATATCTGATGCCACAAACTTAAAGTCATCATTTCCAACAAAAACAATTGATGCAAATGAATTTGCTACATACTACCCGTTTCATAAATACCAATTTGATATTCTGCAGAAATTCTTATTCAGCTCTAATGCATTAGTCGCGACCCAAATTGCTGCCCGTGGCATGATCATTACGACCTTTGATGTACTCAGAAAGCAGATGCAGGGAAAAGATCTCTACAGCTTTACCCCTGGTTATGCAATCTGTAATGAAGCTCAAACCGCACCGCCAATTGGACTTGTAAACAAATACGATTCTGCAAAAAAGATTCTTATTAAGAGAAAAAGTGATATCGACGGCGATAAACTAATGAAAACCATTCATTTGCTTTCCGATTCGGAGGTAGTATCAGCATCAGTAGAGAATATAACAAAGAGCTACATCTCTGACATTACAACCTACTATGATATAAAACCAATCATTGAGGAAGCTCTCGCACTTCTACTAGATGCCAAAGTGCTACTTCGTTCTAACAATAATTACAAAATCACTTCTGACCTAGAAGGAAAACTCCTTGAAGAAATGAAAGACTTTAATGTTGAATTTTTTAGCAAGAAACGGTTTCTAATCAATTGCATTAAGAACTACAAACTGTTTGCTCCTGTAGCATCTTTCAACGACGGCTCATATAGTTTTAAATTTAGTATCCTTTCAGATCAAGATGAAGAACTAACAAGTTCTGGCAGCAAGCATTTGAAAATTAGTGTATACAGTATGTTTAATGTCGGTGATAACCGACAGGATTTCGTCGAGAACCTTAAGATGGAAACCCAGCATCAGAAAGACCTTATTACACTGGTTCCTGACACAGAAGAGTTCAATGAAATTGATAAACTAATTAGCGAAGTCGTACGTTACTCATATATGGAAGAAAAATACTCCAATGATTCTGATCAAACCAAACGACAAATCATTCGGGATTTCGCAATTATAAGGGAAGAAAAGGCAAAAGAACTACGTCTAAAAATTGATAAGGCATATCACAATGCATCCTTGATTTATATATTTGACGAGTACTTGCTCAATGAAACCAGTTTCAAAGGAACAATCACAGATATCCAAGGTAAACTGGTAAAGAATATTTATACTAAACGATTGTCTTCAGGACTTTCTGAAGGATTAATCCCAAAGATTTTCAGTAGTCGTAAGGAGAACTTGAATCGTCTATTTTCCGGTGAAGAATTTAAATTTTTCGATAGCAAAGGAAACTTTACTGGCGACAGCCTTAAAGTTGTTGAAGAAGTAGTTTCTAAAATCAAAAACCGTTACGTTGACGGCCGCACACTCGAACAAGATCTTTCAGAAGCACCATGGGGTTACACATTTGGAACCATTGTTGCTACTTTAGCTGCCCTGTTCCGTGTAGGTCGCCTATCGGTAAAGTACAATGGTGACACATGGTTCTCACATGAACAGAATGGCATACAGGATGCCTTTAACAATGCTACCAAATTCAAATCAGCCTCCTTCAAATCTATCAAATACACTCTGACAACAAAACAGAAAAATGAGGCAGTTCAACTTTTAAGAAATCTTGATATTGAATCCCATACTGACCTTAAGGTAAACTGGAGCACGACCGACTTCGCTCTTGCAGAAAGTATCAGGCAAATGGCAACCCATTTTATTGATGTACTAAAAACTTTAGGTGATACGGTTGATGGTTTCGAATCATTATTTCCAACAGTAGCAAACCAAAAGAGTGCATTGCTTAGCTTTACCGGAAAAATTTCTGAAAATAATTATATCACAAAAGTCGAATACCTTTTGGCAAACAATGATCAGTTCTCTGATGCAATTCAAATCATTCTGAAAGCCCAGAAGTTCATAAAGAAAAATTTTTCTAAAGTTAAAGAATTCAAGCACTTCATTGAAGAAGTGCTAGTGGAATTAAAAAAGGCAGACCGGAGTAATATTAACATACAGGAAGCACATGATGAATTTTTCCGTCTTTACAAACAAGATATGGTCAAAAACTTCGGTGGTCTCCAACAACAGGTACAGATAGTTAAAGACAATTATTTCAAGCTTTTAAAAAACGCAGCTATTGGAATGAGCTATAAATATGAAATTCTCAATGGGAAAGTTGATGCAGCAAAAAGAATACTCAAGAATTATCCGCTTGATCTCAATATACAGAACCAGAAAAAACTTGATAAGCTTGAACACCATTGTTCTGACAGGATAGTCAAAGAACCGGTTGTAGGGTATTCTATCAACTGTAGAAACTGTGGTTATTCTCTTTCAGACATGCTGGACTATACCGAATTAGCTACAAACAAGCGTAACGATTTGCTGATTCTTCAAAA
>JAGLCW010000017.1 GCA_023146045.1 Caldisericia bacterium | reverse complement strand
TTTATAAGATTTTTTTCAATCACCTTAACTGCTTCAGCATCTTCACATGCTAAAAGTTGATCTAGCCATTCTACGATAGTAACTTCTGTGCCAAGTTGGCTGTATATTGTTGCCATTTCAAGACCAATAACGCCACCACCAACTATTAACATTGTTGTTGGAATTTTCTCAAGTTTTAGTGGTACGTCGCTATATACAATTTTTTCTCCATCTACTTTAATCCCAGGAATATCAGATGAAACAGAACCCATGGCAAGAATAAGCTTATCGTAAGGAATTACTTCTTCTCCATTTTCTTTTTTGACAATAACAGAGCGATTGCGATAACCAATTGCTTCGCCGTTTACAACATTGATGTTGTTCTTTTTCATCAAATAACCGATTCCCTGACGTGATATTTTTACTACCTTTTGAACATGCTTTTGTAATTTATCTTTGTCTATTGTTGGGTTGTCTGCACTAAATCCCATTGATTTAAAGTGTTTCCATTCAATTAATGGTTGAACTCCTTTTAATAGTGCTTTTGTTGGGATACAACCTTCATTTACGCATGTACCACCTAAGTGTTTTTTTTCAATAACAGTTACTTCTCCGCCGTATTGAGCACAACGTATTGCAGCAACGTAACCCCCTGGTCCACCACCTATAATTACTATTTTCATATTAGTACTCCTAATGTGTTTTAGTTTAAATGTTTTTTAAAGCAATATTATCATGTAATAATTTTGCAATTTGTAAACTATTTTTTATCATATTAGCTTATGATCGGGATTCATGTAAGATTACAAAATATTGATACGGTTGAAAAACTAATAGATGAAATGCAAATCGATTGTTTTCAGCTGTTTCTAAAACCAAAAAACGGTTTAACGCTTAAAGACAAATTACATTTCAGAGCCTTGTTCCAACGACTTAAAAAAACTGAATCAGTAAATAATATTTATGTACACTCTCAAGACAATATTTCTTTGTCTACTTCAAAATCAAATCGTTCTGTTAATTCCTGGAAATTAATTCGTGAAAAATTACACGAAGCTGATGAATTATGTGTTGATGGGTTAATTGTACACGTTAATTTACCAAAAAACGTTATGATTAAAAAAATTGCCGAAGAAATGAATTCTGTATTTTTTGATTTTTCTTATAAGTGCAATTTACTGTTAGAAAATACAACATTGAAAAATGTTGTTGGTTCTGAAATGAGTTTGTTTGATCAGCTTATTAAAGAACTGAATAAAACACAGTCAGCTTGGGTTTGTCTTGACACAGCTCATTTATTCGAATCAGGTTATCTTTTTAAGACTAAAGATGAAGCCCGTGAATTGAAAAAAAAATACCCATTTGTATTTGGTAAAACAAAACTTGTTCATTTGAATGATTCTAGCACAAAAAAAGGAAGTTTCATTGATAGGCATGCACATTTAGGAAGAGGATATATTGGGCTTGGTGCTCTTGGAGCCATTGTTTCAACAATGTCTCAATCTGTTGATTTTATTACAGAGACTCCTAAATGTGAAATGGAAGATCAGAAAAAAGATGTAGAAATTCTCAGAGAATTAGTAAAAGGAAACAAAATACAGGTTGATGAAATTGTTTCAAACAGTAAAATAGAAAGAGTATTTTATTTTTAGTATAAAATATGATGGGATTTTTGTTTAAATCTTAAAAATTTATGCTAATAAAACTAGTTACCTTTTTCACGGGCTTATGCTTTCCTCAGCGAAGTACTGTGTAATAGGATAGGAGGATTTAATGATTACTAAAGAGGACAAGACAAAACTTATTGAAGAGTATAAAGTACATGATGGTGACAACGGATCACCAGAGGTGCAGATTGCAATCTTAACAAAAAAGATTCAATCACTCTCCTTACATTTAGCTGAACACAAGCATGATCATAGCTCAAGAAGAGGTCTATTGAAAATGGTTGGACAGCGCCGCAGATTACAACGTTACCTAAAAAAGACGGATAAAATCCGTTACAAAAATCTGATTACCAGTTTGGGAATTAGAGGTTAAGAAAAGAGAAGAAATGAAAGAGCAAAAGCTGATGACATTTGAACGAACAATTGATGGTGTTAACTATTCATTTGAGTACGGAAAACTTGCGAAACAAGCAGGAGCATCCTTACTTTGTGTGGCAGGTGAGACCAAAGTATTAGTATTAGTTACTATGACAAAAGAACCAAAAGAGGATATTGATTTTTTCCCACTAACAGTAGATTATGCTGAAAAGATGTATTCTGCTGGTAAAATCCCTGGTGGTTTCTTTAAACGCGGAGGTCGCCCATCTGATAGAGAAATTTTAAGATCTAGATTAATTGATAGACCATTACGCCCTTTATTCCCAAAATATCTTCGTAATGGGGTTCAGGTTATCGCTTATGTTCTTTCATTCGACGGTGAAAATTCTTCCGATATGTTAGCAATTAATGGGGCTTCTATTGCTACTTCCATATCAAATGTTCCATTTGATGGGCCTGTAGCAGCTACAAGATGTGGGATGATTAAAGGTGTTTTAAAGACAAATCCGACCATAGAAGAACTTGCTGAAAGCCCTTTAGATTTAGTTGTAGCTGAAACCGAAAAGTCTGTCATGATGGTTGAAGCTGGGGCTTCAATTTTACAAGAAAATGAAATGATGGATGCATTTAAATGTTTACATGAAAAAAATATGGAAATGATTGCATGGCAAAAAGAAATAATTGAACAATTACCTTGCAAAGAAAAATATATTGCAACAAAACCTATCGCTGCTGAAGATGCAATTAATGCCGTTAAGGAATATTTAGACCCTCGTATTGAAGATGCTTTGTTTAACCCAGACAAAGAACAAAGAGAAACTGCGGAAGGCGATCTAAAAAAAGAAATGCATTCTCAATGCGATCCTTCATTTGAAGACAGAGAAAGCGAACTAGATCTTGCATTTGAAGGGTATCTTTCAAAATATGTAAGAAATATGATCATTCATGCCAACAGAAGACCAGATGGAAGAAAAGAAAACGAGATAAGAAAACTTTCTATGGAAGTTGGACTTTTACCTAGAGTACATGGTAGTGCAGTGTTTACCCGTGGACAAACACAAGTTCTTTCAGCGGTAACACTCGGAGGTAAAGGCGAAGGTCAACTTGTGGAAAGCCTTGATGAAACCGAGACCAAGCATTATATGCATTACTATAACTTCCCACCATTTAGCGTTGGAGAGGTAAGACCATTGCGAGGTGCTGGGAGAAGAGAAGTTGGACATGGGGCATTAGCTGAAAGAGCAGTTCTTCCAGTGGTACCTGCCGAAGAACAATTTGCCTACACAATACATGTTGTTTCTGAAGTTCTTGAATCAAATGGTTCTAGCTCGCAAGCTTCAATTTGCGCAAGTACCTTAGCATTAATGGATGCTGGAGTACCAATATTGGCTCCTGTTGCAGGAATTGCTATGGGACTGATAGCAGATGGTGATAAATATAGAATACTAACAGATATTCAAGGTGTTGAAGATTTCACAGGAGATATGGACTTTAAAGTAGCTGGAACAAGAG
The DNA here is from genome assembly GCA_023146045.1 of Caldisericia bacterium. Lineage (GTDB taxonomy): Bacteria > Caldisericota > Caldisericia > UBA6126 > UBA6126 > JAGLCW01. The sequence goes on along the minus strand of JAGLCW010000017.1, from coordinate 55,532 downwards.
ATGGTATTACTGCCATACAGATGGACGTAAAAAAACAGATGATCACAATGGACATAATAGAAGAAGGTATAGAACGAGCTCGTATAGCACGTATAGATATCCTTGATCAAATGTTTGAAACAATAGATAAAGCCAGAACAGACTTATCAGCATATGCTCCTCGCATGAAAATCATTCAGATTAAGCAAGAAAAAATTGGCGAACTTATTGGCCCCGGTGGGAAAAATATTAAGCGAATAATAGAAGAAACAGGCGTAAAAATAGATATAGAACCAGACGGTAGAGTGTTTATTTCTTCTAGTGATGACACTGGGATGCAGGCTGCTTTAGCTGAAATTGAAGAAATGATAAAAGAAATCCAACCTGGAGAATTATACAAAGGCAAAGTAGTAAGAATTTGCGATTTTGGTGCATTTATAGAATTAAAAAAAGGTACAGACGGTTTACTTCATGTTTCTCAAATATCATCTAAACGTGTAAATAACGAAGATGGAAAACTAAAGGCTGGAAATGAAGTAGTTATTAAAATGGGGCAAAGAGTAACAGTAAAAGTAGCGACAGTAGACCCAAATAATGGAAAGATTAGTCTTACCATGAAAGGTGTCGACCAAAAACAAGAAGATTAATACATGGATCAAACAAAAAGCATGACTTGGAAGCAAGAAATTGAAAATACACTGATAAAGAGAATCGAGACATGTAAAAAGTGTGATTTGTATAAAACAAGAACAAAGGCAGTTCCTGGTACAGGATATCTAGATGCTGATGTAATGTTTGTTGGAGAAGGTCCCGGTAAGAATGAAGATCTTACCGGTGAACCTTTTGTTGGACAAGCTGGGAAAGTTCTAGATAAATTGCTTGAAGATATTGGGCTTTCAAGGAAGCAAATATTTATTGGCAACACTGTAAAATGTAGACCACCAAGCAATAGAACACCATCAACTTCTGAAATGGAAGCGTGTAAGCCATATTTAATATCACAAATTGAATTAATCCAACCAACCGTTATTGTTGTGCTTGGAAGTGCTGCGCTTACATCTCTTTTTGGGTCTGGACAATCTATATCCAGAGCTCGAGGAAAATCAATGATCGTAAATGGCATTTGTTATTTTCCCACATACCACCCAGCAGCAGCATTGTATCGAAGATCAACTTTAGAGTTAATTATGGAAGATTTTTCCAAATTGAAAGAAATAGTTCAAAACAGAAAGAGAAAAAATGAAAATTAAAATAGATTTTTTAGGGGGTCTTGACGAAATAGGAAAGAACATGACCCTGTTTGAATTCGACAACGAAATTATAATTCTAGATGCGGGTTTTGAGTTCCCAAACGCAGAATTGTTAGGAATAGACAGAGTATTGCCAGACATTAGCTATGCTCTTCAAAATAAAAAAAAGATTAAGGGCATTATACTTTCTCATGGTCATGCAGACCATATTGGAGGATTGAAGTATTTTTGCAAAGAGCTTGGGTATCCACCTATTTACGCAACATCTTTGACAATAGGGATTGTTAAATCAGAACTACCAACATACATATCTAAAGAAATAAAATTTAAAGAAGTTAGTTTACCTTCAAGCATTAAAATTGGAAAAATAAAAATTGACTTCCTTCGTGTAACACATAGTATACCAGATGGCATGGCAACAGTATTTCATACTCCACATGGTAGTATTATCCATTCTGGTGATTTTAAAGTAGATTTAACTCCAATTGACAATAGGCCAATAGATTTACAAGGGATTGCAAATGCTGGGAAAGATGGAGTTCTTCTGTATCTTGGTGACAGCACCAATGCTGATGAACCAGGTTTTACACCATCTGAAAAAACAGTTGGACTAAAACTAGAAGATTTAATTAGAGCAACTTCTGGAAGAGTTATTGTTGCAACATTTTCTACAAACCTTCATAGGGTTCAACAAGTTTTTGATATTGCAGATAAAGTTAATAGAAAAGTTTTAGTTGACGGAAGATCAATGATGAATATTATACAGGTTGCTACGGAGTTGGGTTATTCTAAAATACCAAAGAGATTAATGACTAACAATCAGGATTCGCAAAGACTACAAGACAAGCAACTGTTGATTTTGACAACCGGAACACAGGGAGAGCCTTTTTCTGGACTTTCAAAACTTGCTAGAAATAGACATGATCATCTTCAGCTTAAAAAAGGAGATAAAGTAATTATCTCAGCTGATCCAATACCAGGAAACGAAGCATCTGTTACAAAAAATATTAACAACCTTATTAGAAGAGGTGCAGACGTTGTGTATCGAACAGAAGGCATTCATGCGTCTGGGCATGGTTCAAAAGAAGACCTAAGACTTATGATGTTATTGATTAAACCAAAGTTTTTTATTCCAGTGCATGGTGAATACAGACAAATGTATGCTCATTGCAAGATTGCTCATGAGATTGGAATTCCAGAAGCAAACACTAAAATATGCGAGAATGGAAGCGTTATAGGGCTAGATAAAAATACGATGAAACAAATTGGTAAAGTACCTGCAGAACCAATTTATGTTGATGGAAGAAATGTTGGGGATATTGGCCTTTCGGTTATAAATGAAAGAAAGCAGTTATCTCGAGAAGGTGTTTTAAATGTAGTGATTTTATTAGATATGGATAAAAGGAAAATGAAAACACTTCCGTTAATTGAAACAAAAGGACTGATATCATCTGATTTTTCAAGCAATCTATATGAAAAATCATCTAATGGTATAAAAGATATCGTTAACAAATGGTCAAAACAGCATGGAAAAGGAACTGACCTTGAGATAATGGTTAAGGGATATTTGTCTGGCTTTTTCTCTTCACAAGTTCATAGGAAGCCAGTAATTTTCGTTTCTGTTATTGAAAGTTAAATAATGCCAAAATTGGATAATCTAACTTGGATACGAGGGTCTTTTATTGGAGCTTTGTATTTTGTTCTAACAGTTGCAGTAATGCCATTGTCATTTGGTCAAATCCAAGTTAGGTTCTCTGAAATGTTAACTGTTTTACCATTTTTTTTCCCAGAAGCCATTTGGGGAGTTACAATTGGGTGTTTATTGTCGAATATCTTTTCTCCATTTGGAATAGTTGATATTATTGGAGGGACAATATGCACATTTATTGCCGCAACTCTAACTTATTACTTGAGAAATTTGAAAAATAGAAGAATCGGTGCATATTTTGGTATAGTGCCACCAATTTTAATTAATGGTTTTGGTGTAGCATTTTATGTTTCCATAATGATAGATTCTAATATTGCATTAGCTAATTTTTCACTACCGGTATATTTTTCTGTAGCTGGTTCCATTATTCTTGGTGAATTAGTTTCTGTTGGAATAGGTGGAAGCATTTTAGTTACATATTTGTTAACAAAAGGATCTAGTCTTTACACGCTACCAACAAAATAAAGCAATGGAGGATGGATATGAAAATTGCTCTTGCTCAAATTGAACCAATATTTTCAAATTGGGATAAATCAATTGAGAAACATAAAGAGTTCATATATAGGGCAATTGATGAAAAAGCTGAATTAATTGTATTCCCAGAAATGTCTCTTAGTGGGTATAGATTGAAAGATTTAACGCATGAACTTAGCATGAAAATTAATTCGGATAAAATGAAAAGTGTTATGAAACTTTCAATGCAAATTGACATCGTAGTTGGATTTCCTGAAATAGATGACAATTCAAGGTGCTATATTACTCAAGCATATTGTTCAAAAGGTGAGATACTGCAAACACATAGGAAAATATTTTTACCAATTAATGGTATGTTTGAAGATTCTAAAGATTTTATGCCTGGGAAAACGTTAACGCCATTTAATGTTGATAAATTTAAAATGGGAATGTTAATTTGCCGTGACATGTGGCACGAAGAAGCAATCGTTTCATTTGTAAAAAAAGATGTGAATTGTTTAATAGTAGCATCTAATATACCATTAAGAAATATTAACAGAGACGGACCTGCAATTGATTCTTTTATTGAAAGAACTGTTGTCGGTTATGCCGAAAAAAATTCAATTTTTGTTATTTATGTTAACAGAGTTGGATTTGAAGAAGGTGTCTGTTTTTATGGAGGTAGCATGGTTGCTTCGCCAAGTGGTGAAATTATTGCGAAACTACCATTTTTGGAAGAATCCATTGTGTTTATTGATATTGACCACAAAGAAATTGAAAGAAAAATAAGATCTTTCCCCTTGCATTATGACAGAAGAGATCATATTGTTCTCGATGCATTCAAGGAGAATTTTTAATGGAAGAAAATAGCCGTAAAGGCAAAAAAAATAAAGAAATAGCAGCATATCTGCAACAGAATGCAGAATTTCTTTCTACAGTACTTGAAAAATTTATTCAAGATGAGATGAATAAATATGGGTTTACTAAAGCAGTCATTGCATTGTCTGGTGGATTGGATTCTACATTGGTATCCTATATTGCCGCAAAAGCACTGAACCCTGACCAATTATTGTTATTGTACATGCCATACGGTAAGGGTTTGTCAAATGATGATCATGCTAATATGGTTAGTAAAGATTTAGGACTGCATCTTGAAACATGGAATATAAAGAATACTGCTGATTCACTATGTGGAGAAAGATCAATTAAAAACCCACTTAGAAAAGGTAATGTTTTTGCAAGACTAAGAATGGTCAATCTTTTTGATGTTAGTGCAAGAGAAAAAGCATTAGTCATAGGAACAAGTAATAAAACAGAGCTACTAATAGGATATAGCACATGGTATGGAGATAGTGCTGCAGGAATTCTACCACTAGGCGACATTTATAAAACTCAAGCATTTGCGTTGGCTGATTACTTTAGAGTTCCAGAAGAAATTATTAACAAGCCTCCATCAGCTGAACTTTGGGAAACCCAAACTGATGAAGAAGAAATTGGATTAACATATGACGAACTTGATCAAATTCTATTTTGGCATATTGACAAAAGGTTTACTTTTCAAGAGTTAGTAGAAAAAGGCTTTTCCAAAGAACATGTAACATCAGTTTTAAAGCTTTGTCGTAAATCTTTGTACAAGCAAAGATTACCAATTATTCCAAAAGTTTCTTCCAGAACAATTGGTTTAGATTATAGGCTAATCAAAGAAGCTACAAATGCGCCCTAAAAACAAAAACTTAAAAAACACAAGAACAAGATTTATATGGATAGGATTAAGTATATTGGTACTTGTATTGGTTTATTTTTGTTTGAAACCATTATTGAAACACACTATTAATGCGGACTATATTAACTTAAACAAAACTACAAACGAGGTTGTAATTGGAAGTAAGGAAGTAGCTGAATTTAATGCTGTATGGGAACGATTTCGAAAGAAATACAACAATTATATTTTTAACGCTTGTCTTTCAAATGATTCGAACATAGAAGAATATTGGATCAACACAAACCAGCTAGCATTGGAGTTTACAAGAAATGTAGACTCTAGAGATAAATTTTTTTGTTTTAAAGATGGCATTGTTGATTTAGCGAAAAAGTACTCTATCTCTAATCCTGAAATATCTATGGAAAGATTAAGAAAACTGATCAATGACTATGCTGTTTCAGCAAAAAACAAAGATGTTGCTGGAATTATTGAACAGTATCCAGAAGTTTATAGGGAGTTTAATATGCTTTTACCCATGTTAAGACGTACTGAAGCTATTGAGATTGGATTACTGTTGGACAACATCTATAAACTTGGTTTTTCAAATAAACCAGAATTTATGCCTGGAAGATCTATTGAATTGAGTGATGCATTTTATTCACAGTATTTTACATTTAAGCCAGTGTTTGAACCATGAGTTACTACTCTATAAGCAGGATCAATACATATAATTCCTGTCCTCAAAAATACAAGTTCCATTATATTGATAGAATAAAACCACCAGCTGGAGAAGTATCTCTGAATTCTCTTGTGGGTATTTGTGTACATCAAACTCTTGAAACTATGTATAGAAAGTATATGAGTACAAAAATATGGCCCTCATTAGAAGAAATAAAGGAGGAATATGAAACAATATGGGATCAAGAGTATTCTCAAAATATCATCACCATACATTTATCAGATAATCCAGAAAAATTTAAGTCTGATGGACTAAAAATACTGAATACATATTTTTTACAACAGAAAGAAAAAGAAGTAATAGCACAAACAATTGCTGTGGAAAGATCATTCTTTGTTACCATTGACGGATATAAGATTAAAGCTATTGTTGACAGAATTGATTACGAAGAGAAAGATACTTTTTTGATACATGACTATAAAACAACATCACGTTTTCCAGAAGTTAAAAACCTAGAAACTGATAGACAGTTACCACTTTATCAAATGGCAGTTAAAGAAACCTATCCAGATGTTAAAAATATCTCACTGACATGGCATTTTTTAAGATTCAACAAAAGCGTTACTATAACTAAAAATGATAGAGAGCTAAACGAAATTAAAGAAGATATTGTTGAAAACATAAAGACCATTGAACTGGATAGAAACTATCAACCAAACAAAACACCACTTTGTGATTGGTGTTCGTACAAGGACATTTGTCCAGCATTTAAACATTCATTTACATTAAAAAGTCTTGAAAACAACATCTTAGATGAAGGTTATCAAGCTGTTAATGAGTTAGCTGCAATACAATTTAAAATGAAAGAGCACAAGTTTGCTATAAAAAAATTGGAAGAGGAAAAAAAACAATGGGAGATAAGAGCAACAGATTACGCGGTTTTAAAAAATCTAACTTCTTTAGAGGGGGAAGATCATGAATTAACTGTTGACGTTAAAAAAGAAATTGCTTTTCCAGACTCTAAGGATCCTGCAAGGGTTTACTTAGAAAATTTTTTAAAAGAGAATGATTTATGGGAAAAAGCATCTATTATGTATAGCTCAAAAATAAAAAAAGTATTAATCGACCCAACGGTTTCAAAAGAAATACAAAAGGAATTGATGAGTTTTTCTTATGTAAAGGATTCAACTTCTTGTCGATTAAAAAGAAAGAAAGAATAAATATTTTCAAAATATGATACACTATTAAAGATTTTAGATAGGAGAGTTAAATGAAACAAAATTACATAGCTTTAGCCGCAGTTTTAATAGTTTTATTATTGGGCGTATTCCTGATATTTAGATTTGAAGGGGTGAAAGTTGCAGACAATTCTACAACTCAAGAAGAGAATACTAATTCACAAGATGAATCTAACAACGACACTTATTATCCAGAAGATGTAACTGATCCTGAAACTGTTATTTGTGTCATTGGAGATGACTATAGTTTCACCATGAAAGAATTTATTGATGAGATGGTAAGGGTTATGCCTCAGGATTTTGATCAAAAAATGCAACAATTATCAGCTCCTGATCAAAAACTATACAAGAAGAAACTAGAGCAAGACGTCATGGATTTTTTGGTTGAATCAGGTTATGTACAGATGTATTTTAAAGATAGCGGTATGGAAATTACACCAGCCGAAATCGAAGCTGAAAAAGAAAAAACAAGACAAAGCCTTAGAGAACAAAGTGGAAAACCTGATTTGGATGTAGATGCTTATTTTGAGAATCTTGGTGTGTCTGATGAGATGTTTTCTAAAGATATGTACGATCAGATAATGTTTCAGAAAGTTTTTTCTCCTGTTATGGACCATGTAGAAGTATCAGATGCAGAAATAAAAAAATACTATGACGAAAATATAACCAGTTTTGACGTACCAAGTCAAGCAGACATTGACCTTATAGTCGCATATAAAGAAGACGAAGTTGGGAAAATTATGGATGAGTACTCTAAGGGAGTAGATTTTGGAGAATTGGCATTGAAGTATTCACAAGATCCAACAGTAAAAGATAATAAAGGGGCTATGGGTTGGGTCAACGAAGAACAATTGCCACCAGAAATGATTAAACATATATTTGACGATTCAAGATTTGAAAATTCCGATGTTATTATGTTTCCAATAGAAACTGTTTTTTATGTTCTAAAAAGAAATGACGTAAAAAAAGCATATACGCCAACTTTCGATGAGATATTTGATAATGTTAAACAAAGAGCTCTTGATGCAAAGAAAAATGATACATATAAAAGTTTTCTTGAAGAACAAAAAGTTAAATATGGAGAGCCAATCATTACACCTGGAATAGTTTTTCCTTCAGATACCGTTACTTCCAATGTTCCTCCAAATACAATAGAGGGAATGGACGGTATGATTGACCAGTACATGGAAGAACAAAAAGGAAATGAATCTCCATAATAAAGAACTTAAGGTTAGTTATTATTTTAGATAGGAATCTCTTTTGTTTACCCAAAAGAATTTGTGTAAACGATATATTAAGCCTGACGGAAATATAACGCCAATGAAATATAAAAACTTAGCTTGAAAACCGGGGGTGACTGTTGTCGCCCCCCTTTTTAATGCAGATATTGCCTTTATAGCAACATAATCTGGACTAACATAATATCTCTTGAGTTTTTTCGGTACTGGTAAATTGGAGTTTTTATCGAAAGAGGTATCCGTTGCACCAGGAAGTAAGCAACATACTTTTACTCCGTCTTTATAGACTTCTGCATGTAGAAGTCTTGAATATGTTAGAATATATTTTTTTACTGCACTGTATGTCAAAGTTGACGCTGCTGGAGTAATTGCTGTAATCGAAGAAACGTTTAAAATATAACCGAATTTGTTTTTTTTCATACTTGAAATGAATTGACTGCATAGATCTGTTACTGTAACTGTTTGAAGGATTATCATTCGCTCAAGTTTATCTAGTTGAGTGAATTCATTCTTTGTTGCCAATGCAAACCCAGAATTATTAACAAGAATACTAATCTGGATGTTATTTGATTTGCAGAAGTCGAATATTATTTTGCTTGATTTAGCTACTGATAAATCTATGGTTATGCAGTCTACAGAGACATTGTATTTATCTTCTAACATGTCTTTTAATGCTTTCATACTATCAAAATTTCTACTAGCAATAACTAGATTGCAGTTTTCTTTGGCTAACTCAATTGCGATTGATTTACCAATACCACTAGTAGCTCCTGTAATTAGTGCATATTTTGAAGAAAATACTGATTTTGTTTTCATAATTAAATAAAAAAAGACCAAGGAGTAACCCTTGGTCTTTTTTTAAGTTAGATTAGTCTATCTATCCCAATACCACCATGGAGTATTCCATGTTATTGGAGAGGATGTTCCTGTAGGTTTAAAGTTTTTAATACCTTTATTTTTGGAACTAATATCTACTCTATAGAACAATGGAAGAGAAGGGATATCTCTTGTCAGATGTTCTTGTACGGTCCGTAGATTTGTATAAATCTCATCTTTGTCAAGCATTTTTAATATGCCAGATGTTAATTTGTCTACTTCTTCATTTGAATATGCTGTATAGTTCTGTCCAGAATAACCATTTTTCTCTGTAGGTACCTGGGAAGAGTTTACTATTGAATACAAGTTTGAAGTAGGACCCATTATCCATGCATACATTGCTGCTGATGGACCATCGAAATGTCTTTCGCGCAAAGTAGAAGTGAAGAAGCTTGTTGGTTGCTCATTTTTCAATTCAACATTAATTTTTAAATGTTCTGACCAATCAGAGCTAATAACTGCTTGAACTTGTTCACGTGCTTTGTTTTGAGCTGTTGTCATAAATGTAATTGTGAACCATTCACCATTAGCATTTACCATTTTGCCTTCGTCGTTAATTGTCCAACCGGCTTCAGCAAAAGACTCTATAGCCTTATCAGTGTTGTAGTCATATTTTGTGATTGTGCTATTGTCATAAGCAGGGTGTTTTGGTGGCAACCATGCATGTGCGATTGGTTGTTGACCTTCAAAAAAGCTATCTGTAATTGATTGCCTGTCAATACAATATAAGAGACCACGACGTACATTAGGATCAGAAAGATATTCGTTGTCTACGTTCAAATCTGCGTGTTCCCAAGTTAAAGATGGTGTGAATACAGGGATTTGTTCTTTAGCTTGTTTTTCGAGTTGTTTTGCTTGATCAAAAGTTAAACCTGTCAATGTCATGTCAACTTGACCAGCAATAGCAGCAGCTAGAAGAGTATCTGTACTTTCAATTGTGCGGAAAATAATGGTTTCAATTAATGGAGTTCCATACATGTAATGTTCATTTGGTTCTAAAATAATTGTTTGACCACGTTCCCAACTTTTTACTTTGTAACAACCAGCGTGTACTGGTGATTTACCGTAAGGGTTTTCGTTTTCACCAGACGTAACATCTACTATAAACGTTGCATCGTCTTTACATTTTTGGGAAACATAAGCTTCGTTCTCTGATGTTTCATCGATGTCTTGATCATAGTCATAATAAGTCTTGTCGTGTATGCTATATGGTTCTAACACATAACCGAACTCTTTTTCAAACCAATGTGATGGCAATAAGCCAATGCCACCATTTGCATATAGATATGGAGTATTCCATGTAACTTGTACTGTATAATCATCAATTGCTATCATGTCGTCAATCCAGAAATCTGTTTCGTTATGAATTACAGGACAAGCTGGGTGATTGTAGAAATAATATGAGAAAAGAGCATCTTTGGATGTTATATCTGAACCGTCAGACCATTTTAGACCTTCATGTAGATGATATGTAACAACCATTTTTTCTACTTCGCCTTCGGCGTCTTTTGTTATTACCCAATCGCCATTTTCTTGTGTTGGCATATATTTGAGCATAACAGGGAAACGACCCCAAAATTCATCAAATCCTCCAGTAGAACTTTCATAGAGCAATGAAGTAATTTGTGTCATTGCACTCATTTGATCAAGTCCAGAGAATAGAGTTTTTGGTTCTTGGGATTGACCAATAGTAAGGTTTCCTCCACGATTTGGTGGATTTAAGAGCATATCTATACTGTAGCAGCCTTCGGAAACTAACATTGAATCGTCTGGTCTGATATATCTGAAATCATCACCTTCAAGCCAGCGATAATACATCAATTGGTAGTCCGGAAGAATACATACGCTAAGGGCATTTGCAACTTCATCACCCATTGCAATTGTCTCTGTCCAACCATCTTGTGCAGGAATTAATGGCTCTTGAATTGATTCGGCTTTTTGTTTTGCTTCATCACCACGTGCATTAACTAACCAAACAGCAGCGTTCCCACGAAGTAGTTCATCGTCAGGCATAAATGCTTCTGTTTTTTCAATTATACCGTTTTCAGCGGCAGTAATTATTGCGTCGTGATACTGATGATCTTTTGCTACGTCATCAAATGAATGACCTTTTGTGGTTTCTAAAGCTAGTCCTTTTACGATCCAACTAACAAATTGACCACGTGTGATTGGTGTTGCTGGATCTGAAAGTTCTTCGCTAGCAACTACGCCAATACCTTGCATTTCATCCATGGATTTTTCAGTAAATGCGTAATATGACTCTTTCTGTCCAAATGGTAAATTTTCCCAGTCATAAACAGATACTACTTCATAATTAGGTTTTTCTGGTTCTGAAGAGTTGCCATTATCTCCAGTTTTTTTTCCACAACCTGTTAATAAAGAAGAGGAAAGAGCTACAATAAGAAAAGAAACAAGAACTAAATGTTTTCTCACTACTACCCCCTATGAATAAATAGATTTTCTAATGATTATACGAAAAAAAAGCCATTATGAAAAGGAACATTGTAAAAACTAGGTAAAATGCTATCTCATTTTCTCTATAGATTTTATTTTTACAGAGTTTTCAGTGAATTGAAAAACAACCCTGAAAATACTATTGTTTCCAGTTTTAAACTCAATCCAGTTGTCCAGTTTTTCGATGTTTTTTGGGCTTACAATATTCCAATCTTGTTTGATGGGGTTTTGAATCAATGACTGAATTATTTCATCATGAACACAATTCTCAGAAACAAGATATTCATTGCTTAATGTGTATTGCATGGTACTTATTAAATATATATATTCTACAAGTATGCTATAAGCATTTTTTGTAAAAGAAGTTTTAGTAGTGTAAAAGCAAATGTTTTCACTGTCGAATTGCCATGTGTCTTGAAACTCTCTAAAAAATGAATTCATACTTTCTTTAAAAATCATATTTGCTTTGTCTGGGTTACTCACAGAAATACCCTCTGTGACAAATCCAGTTAAAGAACTAGCAGTAAATTTTATTTCACCATTGTTTCCCCTCCAGTCATTTTTCAAAGGAAACCAGGCTGCGTGCCATTTTCTCAAATCATTATTCCATTGAAATGAGCACGCAATAGGATCATTGCTGTAAAACAATAAAAGTACATTTGTTTCTTCTTCAAAAAATATTTTATCAACAGTACTTTTATTTGATAAAGGCCAACGGTTGCTAGAGCAGTTAAAAAGATGTTGAAACTTAAAGTTATTATTTTTATCTTTCCATACAAATGTGTGATAAGGAAACCCGTTGTCAACTCCGTTGTCGAAGAAGAACTTAGGCTGAATTTCGCTGAAATCAATCACCATAAACTTTTCTGAAAACGGAAGATTTAGCGATCTTGTATTTACTCTAAACTCACATTCTTGGTTTTGGTGTAAATCTGATAGCAAACTAAATGAGTTCATCCCCTCTTGAAGATCCAGAATGTGAGGCTCTAAAAAATTTTCCGCATACGATGATTGAAGTAGACATTGTGTGTCTTGTAGATCCTTTTTAAGAATAATAACGTCTAAAGGAATTTTGGATAGAGTGTCTTTCTTTAAATGAGGGCTTAAAATTGAATCAATAAAAACAATTGTGTTATCAAGCATTAAAAGAGCAGAAAGAAAGTCCTTTTTCTGTATATTTACTTTAGCAAGAGATATTTCACTTAAACACAAAACATTTTTTTCATCGACAGATGGTTGTTTAATCGAGGATAGAGAATTTACTATGGAAGTAAACTTAGATTCTGCTTGCGAATATCTTCCAAGCTTAAGTAGTATTGAACTGTTTAAGTATTCTAAATCATACCATGTGGGAAATATATTTTTATATTGGTTTGACAATGTACCTTTTAAACATGAATCGAGAGCTTCTTTGTATTGGTGGGAATAAAGAAGATACAAACTATAGTAATACCAATATATCGTTTCGTCTGGATATTTTTCAACTAATGGTGCGTAATGAGATGCAATTTCTCTAAAAAAATATGGATAATTTTCATTGGCTGGAATTGCTTTTAGTGAAGTATTGATAACAGAACCAGAATCTTGGAATCGAAATATATCAACAGAAAAAGCTTCATCTTTTTCTTTTTTCCAAATAATTACTTCATTTTTATTAAAATCAGAGCTTTCCTCGTCAATTTCTTTAAGACTCTGTATTTCTATAGACGAATAAATAGTTGAGAAATCTTTTTGTGTTGAAAAATCTAAAATGCTTGTAAATTTGTAAATATCCAATCCTTTTTCTAGAGTACTTCCACTACTCCATCCAAGAATTATCTCTGGGATAGAATTGTTAGTTAAATCGTACAATTCAGCATGGTTCATGCCAGATCCATATCCACTAACAGACCAAATACAATCCCACCCATATTCAAACTCTTTAATTATTTTTACTTCAATTTTACTTTGTTCGTGGTTGCCCTGTTGATACTGATAAACAAATAGTATTTCTGTTCTATGGTTTCCATCAATGTCATATTGTTGATATAGAGAATGGTTTTTAAAATTGTCAGGAGATATTAAAAATGTTTTTTCTGGAGTGAACTGGCTAATTATCTCTAAGAGCGGATTGTTGCTAGATGGTCTAATTATTAGATCTGATGGTGACGGGAACAATGAACAGCTTGATAACGAAAAAATTAATGAAAAAATTGTTACAGTAAAAAGAAGGTGCTTAAAGCTATTAGTAGCAAACACTATGTTTTGATTTTTTGAAATTTTAAACAAACCGATGTTCCTCCTCCAACTCTGTTTTGTACAATTAGTTCTCCATCATGCCATTGCATTATCTCATCACATATTGCTAAACCCATTCCAGAACCTTTTCTTTTATTAGATCCTTGAAAAAATTTTAACTTAACAAAAGGTAGATCTTCCTCTGGAATTCCTTCTCCTGAATCATTAATACAAATAAGTACACTTTTTTCAGATTCTGTTAGTCTTAATTCTATCAACTGGTTCTGCAATGAGTACTTAGATGCATTGTCTAGCAGATTGTCTAGCGCTCTTTTTATGTAAAAAGGGTCAATATTAAGCATTATTGGGTTGCCTGGAATAACTTTTAAACACCTTACATTTTTTTCTTTTAAAACTGGTTTAATATAAGATAGTGAATCAGCAATGATCGTTTTTATGTCGATGGTCTCAAATGTTAGTTTTACTTTGCTTGAAGACAATTTCGAAAAATCTAATAGTCGATTCACCATTTCTGAAAGTCTATCACATTCTTGTTCTATGATATCAATGCCTTCTCCAAATTCATCCGGATTTAAATCGTCCGTTGTTTTTAATGTGATTGCCCATCCTTTGATTGAAGTTAATGGAGTCCTAAGATCATGTGAGATGGATGATATGAAGTTGTTTTTAATCTCTTCTCTATCTTGAATTTCGGATGCCATTTTATTGAAAGCTAAACCTAGTTGACCTATTTCATCCTCTCTTTTTTCTTTTATTCTTACTGAGTAGTCTCCATTTGTCATTTTTCTGGAAGCCCTTGTTATGTTGCCGATTGGGACAGAAAAGGTTTTTGATATATAATATCCAAGAATTATACAAATAAAAATTGACATTAATCCAATTGCAATTAGAAAAATAATGATCTGTTGAACCGCATTGTTACTTTTTTCCATAGATGTAATAAATCTTGCATAACCAATAAAACTCTGGTTTGAAAACAAAGGAATTGTAACTCCCATTAATGGTTCATTGGTTTTTAATGTGGAAGAGTTCCACAGTATTGTGTTGCCTTTTTTTATGTCTTCTATATCATTTATGTAAAGAGGTACAATGTTTGGCGTGCAAAGTGTGTCAGCGAGAATATTACCATTTGATTCAAACAATTGAACTTGTGCTTGTGAATTTGCAGCAAAACTTTCTATTATTGATTGTCTTTTCGTGAAAATATCTGGATTGTCTGAATATTCATGAAAAAAAGTTGAAGATAGATTAGCTTGATTCTTTAGTATACCGGCTATGCTGTTTTTGTAATATTGATCAATTGATGCAATTAAGATTATTTCAATGAAACAAATGCATATAAAAACGATCAATATGTAACCAGAAATTAGTCTGGCTCGAATACTTTTAAATTTAATTCCGATCATTATCTACGCCATCTATAGCCAATACCCCATACTGTTTCAATATTTTCTGGTTTTGCAGGATTATCTTCGATTTTGCCACGGAGTCTTCTTATATAAACATCAATGGTTTTTGGTTCTGTTACAACATCCGACCAAACAATTTCCATTATTTCATCTCTAGAATATGCAACTCCAGGGTTTTCCATTAGCATGCTTAAAAGCCTAAATTCTCTTTGAGTTAAGTCTACTGGGTTTCCCATATTATAAGTTTCTCTTGTTTTTATATTAATTGAAATACCGTGAGATTGAATAAATCCAGATTGATTCTTTTCAACAGCTGCAGTTCTTCTAAGTATGGCATTTATCCTAGCAATTAACTCGATTGGATTAAATGGTTTTACAACGTAATCATCTACCCCACTTCTAAAACCTTGTATTTTGTCTTGGTCTTGCCCTTTTGCTGTTAAAAGTATAACTGGAATATCTTCGTTTGTTCTTCGTATTTCTTTGCATGTTTCAAAGCCGTTTATTCCAGGTAGCATAATGTCTAAAAGAACAAGATGTACCGTTTCGTTAAGAAGTATGTTTAATCCTTCTTCTCCTGAACCAGCTTCTAAAACGTCAAAATTATTTCTACGTAGGTTGATGCTTGTAAATTTTCTAATTGGTTCTTCGTCTTCAATAATAAGGATCTTTTTTTTCATTCTATATTCCTTTTTTGAAAATACATGATTTGTAACAGTTTTTATTTTTATTATAATACTTGATTAAGGTTAATATGACAAATATACGACAAAAAATTACAGATACTGAAATAAGACAGAAAGACATAATAATAGATGTCCTTGGGTCTCTTGATATTAAACCAAGGTGCATTCGTTATTATTTTGAAGCTTTTACGCATAAGTCGTACAAAGCTGAAAATGATTGGCCGTACAACGACAATGAACGGTTAGAATATCTTGGAGATTCAATCATTGAGACAGCTATTTCATTGTTTTTATTTGAAAAACATATCAATGCTTCAGAGGGGGATCTGTCTATTCTCAGATCAGTTTTTGTTCGAGGTGAATCTTTAACTGGCATGACTATGAAGCTAAAATTGTACCCGGTACTCTTACTTTCAAATGGGGAAACAATAAAAGCAAGACACTTTATTGAAGAATATAAATGCAAAAAACCTTTTAGTGTTAATTACGATCCTTATGGCAATTTATTTGAAGCATTTATTGCTGCCTATGTTATGGACATTGGAGTAAAAACACCAATAAGATGGTTAAAACAAATATTTAATGAAATGTTTTTGCATATTAAGACTGATAGATTTCTTAAGGATTCCAAAACCAAATTACAAGAGGTCACGCAAAAGTGTTGTCATGAAAAACCCGATTACAAAACATTCCCTGATATTGCTGGAATTAAAAATGGATTTTACAGTGAGGTTTATCTAGAAAAACAATTCCTAGGCTGCGGCCATGGAAAGACTAAAAAAGAAGCCCAACAATGTGCAGCCCAGGGTGCATTAAATAAATTTAAAAGAGCTACTCAGAGTTCAAAAGACCGCTCGGGTCAAGAATAAAATTTTGTCCAGACGGCATAATCATTATTTCTATTTTGTCAGATAGTTTTTGAATCATTGTATACTGGAGAATTTCTGGAGTTAGTGAATTTGAGATTAACAAGTTTGCTTCTGCTTCACCTCTTGCTTTAGCTACAACCTGTTCTGCTTTGTATCGTGCTTGTTTTACGATTTCTTGTTCTTCTAATGATTTTTGTGTAGCAATTTGTTTAAGTTCAATAGATTGTTTGAATTCAGGACTAAAATCAATGTTTTCTAAAAGAACATCTACTACTTCAATTGAGTATTCTTGCAATGCATCTTTTAGCCTATCTCTCATAGCAATTCTTAAAGCTTCTCTATTTGGAGCTATTTCTATGGCTTTAAATTTTACAGTTTCATCTTTTGCAATTTGAGGAATTTTCGGAAAAATTAAAACTTCAAAATAATTTGTGCCAATATTTCTATATAGATCCTGAATAATGCTTGGCGATACCTTAAAATTTATTGTTAAATCCATATTTAAGCTTTGTGTTTCTTGTGAAAAGCACTCTAAATTCTTGTAATTATATTTTTGAATTCTAATGTTAGCTAATTTCATGTCTTGCCACGGGGAGACTAAATTTAAACCCTCTGATTTTTGATTGACAATTGAACCAAATTCATAAATTATTCCAACATTACCTGTCGGTATAATCTTGACTGATGAAAATGTTGTTACTACCAGAAGTAAAAGAACGCAAATCCATGGAATCGAAGATTGAATCCCTCCAACAATATTACTTTTTTTTGAATAAACAATAGAGCCAATGAAAACGATAACAAGAAGAAAAGCAAATGCGATAAAAAACATAATTGTCTCCTTACTGCGTTATGTAGTGAATTAAAAGTAGCAACGTATTTAAGATTCCATCAATATGAGTTCTTTCATAGCCATGAGATGCGAATACTCCTGGTCCAATTAAACCATGCTTAATGTCGTATCCTGCTCTCAATGTAACTTCAACATCTGATCCGTAATATGGAAAAACATCTACAACATAGTCAAGATTCCCATTTTTTGCAATATTGACAAGACTTTTTGTCAAGGAATAATCATATGGTCCACCGCTGTCTTTTGCGCATATAGAGACTTTTTCCTCTGTCCCAAGAAGATCATCTCCAACTGCTCCCATATCTACAGAAATCATTTCTTTGGTACTTGCTGATACCCCAGATGCCCCACCGTGACCAACTTCTTCATATGTAGTGAACAAAAGGTGTACATTTTTATTAACTTTTGTTTTATTCTTTTGGATCCATTTTGCTAAAGCTAAAAGGATTGCAGCTCCAGCTTTATCATCTAAATGTCTGCTTTTTATGAAACCACTTTTAGTTATTGTAGTTCTTGGATCAAACGAGATAAAGTTGCCATTTTCAATTCCAAGCATCGCCACATCTTCTTTGTTTTTTACAAGTCTGTCTATGACAACTTCAATTTCATTTTCCAACTTTTTGTCGCCAACAGACTTGTAAACATGTACTGCTGGGGATGTATACTGAACCGTTCCAGTGAATACGTCACCATTGTATGTGTGAATAAGGCAATTTTCACCTGAAACAGTATTTTCTGACCAGCCGCCTATCTTGCTTAATCTAATCCTACCGTTTGATTTAATAGATCTTACTATTGCACCGAGTGTGTCTAGATGAGCTGCTAATGTTAGCGTTTCTCCGTTTGTTTTTGTGTCGCACAAAACAGAGTTTTTGAGAGTTTTGCTTGGAATGAGTTCAAGTTCTTTTAATTGAAGAGTTACTTCGTTAGAAATGGATTCGGTAAATCCCGAAGGGCTTGGTATATTACAAAGTAATACTAAAATATTTTCAATATAATCAATATATTCCGATCGATTTAACATGCTTCCTCCTAACAAAATTATACCTGTATAATACAGAAAAAAAACTTTATGTTAAATGCATTTAGCAAAATCTCCTGAAAAAAATGATGAATATGATATACTCATATTACCTCGAGTATGAAAGGCAATTGCTGATTGATATCAGAGGAAAGTCCGGGCTCCACAGAGCAAGGTGCTAATTAACGGTTAGTGGGGGTGACCCTAAGGAAAGTGCAACAGAAAATATACAGCCTGGAAACAGGTAAAGGTGAAATGGCGAGGTAAGAGCTCACCAGCAATCGGGTGACCGATTGGATTTGTAAACCCCACCTGGAGCAAGACCAATGACAAGCGTTTGTAGGTTGCTCGCCAAGCTTGTAGGTGAGTCGCTAAGATAGATGATTGCCGTTCAAGAAATTGAACACAGAACCTGGCTTAAAGATTACTCGAGGGATTATTATGATGAATGAAGAAATACAACATATACCAGTATTTGGATTAAATATCGTTGAACTTTTGCAAGTAAAAGACAATTCAGTTATTTTGGATTGCACTTGTGGCGAAGGTGGCCATGCTAGTATTTTTTTATCTCTTATCAAAGAGGGTTATTATTATGGATTTGATAGAGATGAATGTGTACTAGAAATCGCAAAGAGAAGATTATCAAAAATTGCAAACAACTTTAGACTATTTCATGACACTTATGCAAATGCAAATAAACAAATTGAACATGCAAGGCTGGAAAAGCCAAATATTCTTATTGCAGACCTGGGCATTTCAATGTATCAGCTAAAAACTAGAGGTAGAGGGTTTAGCTTTCAAACTGATGATCCACTAGACATGAGATTTGATGGGAGTGATGTTGACTTAAGAGCACATGATGTAGTAAATAAATATCCAGAAAAAAAACTCGCTGATATTATTTACGAGTTTGGAGAAGAAAGGGCTTCTAGAAGAATAGCGTATAAAATTGTAAGAGAGAGAAATAGAAAACCTATTGAAACGTGTAGTCAGCTTGCTTCTATTATTGCTTCTGCCAAAGGATACAAAAGGGGAAAAATTCATCCAGCAACTCAAACATTTCAAGCACTTCGAATTGAAGTCAACCAAGAAATGGTGCAGTTACAAAACTTGTTAAAGAATTTACCAGACTTAGTTGCCGAAAACGGAACAATTGCTTTTATATCATACCATTCAATTGAGGACAGAATAATTAAACATTTCATTAGAGAATCAGTTGATTTCACTAGAGTTAATAAAAAAGTTATAAGACCATTGGATGAGGAAATTGCTGTAAATCCTGCAGCAAGAAGCGCAAAGTTGCGAATTGGAACCAGAAATGCAAAAAGCTCTAAGTAGTTTGGTAATAATTCTCGCATGTTTACTTATTGGAGTTGGCATTCCTCAGGTGCGAGTATGGGTGATGGATAAAGAAATTGAAAAAATTCAGTTGTCCAACCAAGAACTAAAAAATACTATTGGAGAACTTCAGAAAGAATATGAATATCTTACAGATGCAAATAGGCTTTATTCGGAAGCAATAAATAGAGAGACTTTACGAATGGTTGCACTGACACAAAATCAACAGGTAGAGGTTTTTTACTATGAAATCCAAAAATAGAAAATATAAATCTAGAATTAGAAGTATACAGCTTACTGGATTTGTTATGTTTCTCCTTGTTTTGTTTGTTTCTGTATCTTTATTTTGGAGAGGATTATTTGATGTTAATGCTCAGCAGTTAAAAGAGTATAGATATTGTCAGCCAGACATTATTCTACCTATGCGCGGGCAAATATTGGATAGAAACGGTAAAATATTAGCTCAAAGTAGAGAGGCTTACACTTTGCACTGCAATCCACAAGAAATGGACAATCCAGAGTTATTTATAAACCAAATAGCACCGATAGTTAATTTTGATGAACAGATTGCCTTAAGTGATTTAAAAAAAGCAATTTCTAATACAGAAAGAAAAGACGCTGAGATTTTTAAAAAAATGAACGAATCTCAAATGGAAAGAATAAAAAAACTTGTGAAAAATTCCTCCATATGTAACTACAACTTTGTAATTGATCAAAAAAGAGAATATCCAAAACGATATCTAGCAGCATCACTTATTGGTTGGGTAGGAGATGATAAAACTGGGCTTAGTGGACTTGAGTATTCATACAATAATATTCTGGCTGGTATTCCTGGAAGAAAAGTATACAACAGGTCTTTTAGCGGCAATAAAGTACCTGGGTCAGAAGAAATTATTCAACCTCCTATTCAGGGAGATACAATAGTTCTTGCAATTGATGAAAAATTACAATCAAAAGTTGAGTCAATACTTGAGATGCATGTTGAAAGATGGAATGCAAAAGGCGGGACTGTTATAATAATGGAACCTAAAACTGGTGAAATACTAGCTATGGCATCGAATCCATCTTTTGATTTAAATAATGGTGGTGAATTCATATTAGATTCAGATTTTTCGAATAAAGCTGTATCAATGAATTATGAACCTGGTTCAATTTTTAAATCTATTACAGCTGCTTCAGCATTAGAACTTGGAGTAGTAAGTCCAGAGGATGAATTTGAATGTGAAGGGCAAATTTGGGTAGAGAATAAGCAAATACAATGCATGTTCCCACACGGAATTCAAAAAATGACCGACTATATGAGAAATTCATGCAATGTTGCTTTAGCTCAAGTTGGTATGAAAATGGGAATCAGATTACTTGATTTCGTAGAAAAGTTCAATTTTGGTTCTTTGTACCCATTAAATTTACTAGGCCAAGAATCAGGTATCTTACCTTCAAGAGATTATTATTCAGATTTAGAAGCCGCCAACGTTTCATTCGGAACTTCAATATCCGTTACGCCAATTCAAATAATTAGTGCATATGCGGCAATCATTAATGGTGGAGACTTAATGAAACCGATTTTGATTAAAGAAATAAGAGATTCTAATGGGAAAATTGTGAACTCTTTCAAACCAGAAATTTTAAAGAAAATAATTTCTACAGAAACGTCAAAAGAAATGGTTTCAATACTTCAGAATGTTGTTCAAAACAAATATGGCTGTTCTAATGCAAAAATTAAAGGAATGCCAGTTGGAGGCAAAACCGGTACGGCAAAAAAAGTGACAAATGGTCAGTATCAGAATGATAAAATTATCTGCTCGTTTATTGGATTTTTTCCAGCTGATGAACCAGAGTATTTGATTTTAGTATCAATTGATGAGCCTCATCCATACGGGGACGCATATGGCTCAACGGTTGCTGCTCCTGCCTTTAAAGATATTTCTGAGTGGATTATTCGAATTGGGCAAAACAATGTATCTAACTGATTTACCTTCGATAATTAATTGTACTTCATATAAAATTCCATTTCATAAAGAAATAAAAAATATTGAACGTGATTCAAGAAAAATAAAAAATGGAGACATTTTTGTTGCAACAAAAGGCACAGAAGTAGATTCTCACAACTATATCGGTGTTGCTTTAAAAAATGGTGCAATTGGGCTGATAGTTCAGAATGGGTTTAATAAAGAAAAAATACCTAGTGGAATTGCCTATTGTGAAGTGGAGGATTCTTCAGAAAGTTGGAGCATTCTTTCACAAGCATTTTTCAAGTATCCCGCAAAAAAAATGAGAATGGTAGCAATTACTGGAACTTCAGGAAAAACATCAACCGCACATATTATTGCACAAATGCTAAATAACTTAAATCTTAAGACTGCTGTAATAGGCACGGCAGGAATTTTGTTTGGCGGGAAAATCTTTAAGTATACAATGAAAGGTCCAGTTACTACTCCTGATGCGTATGAGCTGAACTATCTTCTATCTATGGCATGTAAAAATGGATGCAAGTGTGCTGTTTTAGAGGCAAGTTCTCATGGACTATCCCAGAATAGATTGTTTGGAATAAAGTTTGATGCTGTATCTATTATTTCGTTGGCACACTGTCATCATGTTGAATACTACAACTCAGTTGAAGATTATGTTCAAGCAAAAGAAAAACTTCTAAAAATGTTAAAAACAAGTGGTACTGCGTATATTAATATTGATTCAGAATTGTCGTCTACCATGAATTTACCAGAAGATCCTAGATTTTTCACAGTCAGTACAAAAAAAAGATCCGATTATCAACTTTCTATGTGGAAAAATGTTTGCAGTGTGAAAAATGATTTCTTTTTCCAAAAAATCCACATCCCGTTGATTGGGGAATTTCAGGCATACAATTTTACTGTAGCATTATTGATAGGTATCCATTTTGGATATTCTTCCAAACAAACAGCTAGTGTTTTAGAAAAAACTCAAGCAATACCTGGTAGATGGCATATTATCGAAACTAAACTCCCATTTCAAATAGTAATTGACAAAGCCAATACAATCATTGCACTAGAGAACATCAAAAAAGAACTACTTAAAACAAAATGTTCTGAAAAAATACTAGTATTCGGTAATGTTGGAGGGGGAAAAAAAGAGTATAGGGCTCAGCTGGGAGTCTTTTTTAATACATTTTTCGATAAAATTGTTCTGACGCTTGACGATCCAGAGAATGAAGATCCTGAAATTGCTTTTTCTCATTTTTTGGCAAATTTAAATATGGAAGACAAGAAGAAAGTATTAATTATTAGAAATAGACGAGAAGCCATATCAAATGCTATTGAATTTGCTCCATCAAACTCAGTTGTTGCAATTCTCGGACGAGGAAACCAAAAAGAGTTCATCCAAAATGGGAAAATTACAGTTTTCGATGACATTGTCGAAACAACAAGTATTGTCAAGAAGAAAGAAGAATTGTGTTTAAAACGACAGTAGAAAAAATTATTAAATTTTGCAATGGGAAACTAGTATTTAAATCAGCACTTGAAAATAATGTTCAGTTTAATCTTCATATTTCTGTGGACTCAAGAAATGTTTTAAGTGGAGATGTTTTTGTTTGTTTAAAAGGGGACAGAGTAGATGGTCATGATTTTATTAAAGATGTTTTAAAAAATTTTCCAAGAGTAGTCATTGTTCAAAAAAAAGTTGATACTGTTTTCGAAAACTCAAAAACGATATTTATCAAAGTTAAAGATACGCATGATGCTTTAATTGATTTGGCAGCTGAAATGAGCGCTGGAAGAAACAATATCTTGATATCTGGATCAGCAGGTAAAACAACTACAAAACAAATACTAAATTGTTTATTACCAAACTCTTATGCAACTTTTAAAAATTATAATACACCAATTGGTATACCAATAGCATTATCAAATATTCCAGACGATTCCAGATGGATTATTTCAGAGTTAAGTGCTTCTTATAGGGGAGAAATTGAAAAAACACTTAAGTGTTTTTCTGATGTGAAAGCCGCTATTCTTACAAGTATTGGAGCTTCTCATACTGAATATTTTTCTTCTCTTGAAGAAATAATGAGAACAAAGTCACAGATTTTTTTGAATATTGAAAACCCATACACAAAATTTGCAAATGGACATATGGGTGGACTTGAAAAAGATCTATTAGAAATTCATCCAAACATTAAGCTTTATGGATTTGATGAAGGATTTGAAATTTACATAAAGAGGGTGAAGACGGACAGTTTTGGTACAACATTTTCAATATTCAATAACGGGAAAGACATTGGTGAATTTTGTATAAGAGCATTTGGAGATCATTTTGTTTTAGATGCTACAGCAAGCATTGTTCTTACAAAAGAACTTGTGGGAGATATTGAATATGAAACAATTAGAAAAAACTTACTCAACTTTAAACCAGAAAAAGGAAGAGGTGGAATAATAGAACTAGAAAATGATTCAGTATGTATTGATGAATCATACAACGCTAATCCTTTATCTATGAAAATGTGCCTAGAAGCATTCAAAAGTTTTAATTCTAACAAAAAAGTATTAATTCTTGGTGATATGTTAGAATTAGGAGTAATCTCAAAAGATGAGCACAAAAAGCTTGGCATGATAGCTAACTCTGTAAATGCTGATGCAGTATACTATGTTGGTGATCATTTTGAAGATTTTTCAAAAGGATATCTAAGAAAAAGTCAATTACATGCTATAAATGATGTTAAAATGTTAAAAAAGATAGTGTATCCTTGGATTAAAAACAACTGCGCCGTGTTTGTGAAGGCTTCTAATGGAATTGGTTTGTCTCAATTTGTATCAGATCTAGAAAAAATGCAAAGGAAATAAAATGACTTTATTGAAATATGGCATCTCTTTTATCGTTTGTTTTTTTCTGACAACAGGTTTGATGCCAATAGTTGTTTCGATGTTAAAAAAATTTCAAATAGGACAGTTTGTAAGAGAAGAAGGTCCACAAGCCCACTTGAAAAAACAAGGAACACCGACTATGGGTGGTTTAGTATTTATTTTTGTTGTTAGTTGTTTTTTTACAGTTTTTTTAATTTATTCTCAAGCAAATATAGAATATTGGCTACCACTTTATGCTTTTATAGCATACGGACTCATTGGATATCTTGATGATTATAAGAAAACAATATTGAAATCTCCATATGGTTTAAAGGCTAGAGAAGACATATCACTTCAGCTAGTATTTTCAGTACCAATAATTATTTACAGCTTGAACAATAACTTTGCTGGATATAATATTTTGTTTATTATTGTGCTTGAGTTATTAATAATTCTTTCAGTTGTAAATTCTGTAAATTTGACAGATGGAGTAGACGGTCTGCTAAGCAGTGTATCTATCCCGATTTTTGTTTTTTATTCTGTAGTATTATTTTCACAAGGAAAAATCTATCCTGCTATTTTTGCTGTTTTTATGATTGCTGGATTGCTAGGATTTATTCTATACAATGCTCACCCGGCAAAAGTGTTTATGGGAAATGTTGGTTCTTTTGCTATAGGTGGTGCAATAGTTTCGCTTGCTGTTATTTCAAAGACAGAGCTATTATTGCTTATTCTTTGTTTCATTTTTGTTACGGAAGCTATGTCAGTGATAATACAAGTCGCATGGTTTAAGTACACAAAGAGAAAATATGGCAAAGGGAAGAGAGTGTTTAAAATGTCTCCACTTCATCATCATTTTGAACTTTCTGGTCATTCTGAAACTCAAATCATGGTAAGTTTTACTGTAATTCAAATAGTTTGCTGTGTTCTTGCATCTATTATTTATTTTTTGTAGCTTTTTTGTAAAATGAATACTATGAAAAAAACACTTTCTGTTAAAGATAAAAAAATTACTGTTTTTGGATTAATGAAAAGCGGTAAGGCTGCAGTTGAACTATTGTTGTCAAAAGGGGCAATAGTATTTGCAACAGAAAAAGCTGCTGATGTTGATCCGAAAACTATCATTTGGCTTGAGTCGATCGGAGTAGATTTTGAATTGGGACTACATTCTGAGAGAACCTACGTCGACAAAGATCTAATTGTTATTTCTCCAGCTGTTCCAACTAGGATTCCAGTTTTAAGAGCAGCAGAAGAGAATCATGTTCCAATTATTGGTGAGATAGAACTTGCATATCAATATACTGAATCAAAATTTATTGCAGTCACTGGTACTTCTGGTAAAAGTACAACTGTGGAGCTAACTGGTCAAATATTACGTTATCACATCACGCCTGTTTATGTTTGTGGGAATATTGGAATTCCAATATCTGAGATTGTGCATAAAACAAAAAAAGCAACACTAGTAGTTGAAGTCAGTTCATTCCAATTAGAAACAATACAAGAGTTTTCACCCCATGTTGCTGTTTTTTTGAATTTTTCAGAAGATCATTTAAATCGATATAACAATATGGACGATTATTTTTCTGCAAAGCTACGAATTTTTGAAAATCAGACAGAAAACGACTACTCTATACTAAATGGAGATCAGCCATGTTTAACAAATATTAAAGTAAGTAAGGCAAAAAAATATCTATTTTCTATGAAAAATCCTGTCGAGAAAGGCTGTTGGTATGATCAGTTAACAGATGAAGCAGTGATATGTGATCATGGAAAGTCTATACGAATTCCAATTGGAGAAATGAAGATTAAAGGACTTCACAATAGACAAAACGCTATTGTTTCAATACTTTCTGCATATTTGTTTTTGAAAAAAGACTTTTCAATTAGAAAATGTTTAGATGCATTGGCATCGTTCGATGGGTTACCACATCGATTTGAATGGGTTGGAAGATATGGTGGTATTGGGTTTATAAACGATTCAAAATCTACAAAGCCTTCTACATCTATAGTAGCAATAAACTGCATGACTGAGCCATTTATTTTAATGCTTGGTGGATCCGATAAAGAAAGCGATTTTTCTGATTTAGCAAAATGGATTAAAGAACATCCTTTTATAAAATGTGTAGTAATATACGGAAAAACTAGGAAAAAAATCAGATCAGCTCTTGAAGCAAAAGGATTTAAAAACTATAAAATGACACCTACTTTTAAAAGTGGATTCTTTGAAGCAATAAAGAGAGCAGATGAAAATGAATTTGTTTTGTTGTCACCTGGGTGTGCAAGTTTTGATGAATTTTCAAATTTTGAAGAAAGAGGAGATTTTTTTAAAAAAATGGTTTGGCGAACCTATAACCACTAATTATGTCACCTAAAAAACTACACGCCAATATTGTATTATTAACATGTTTACTCTGCGTTATTG
The DNA here is from genome assembly GCA_023146045.1 of Caldisericia bacterium. GTDB lineage: Bacteria > Caldisericota > Caldisericia > UBA6126 > UBA6126 > JAGLCW01. The sequence continues at coordinate 28,299 of JAGLCW010000017.1, read as the reverse complement.
GTTTATTGATGACATTTTCAACTACATCAATATATTATTTTAATGATGGTGGCATAGGAAATCCATTCAATGGACTTTATCAGCAAAGTTTCTTTTTATTAATTGGTACAGTTGTTGCATTAGTTGTTAGAAAAATGAATACAAAATACTTAAAAAAGTATGCATTTATGTTTTACTTCATATCAATTTGTTTGCTAGTAGCTGTGCTTATGTTCCATACTTCCATTACAAATGAAGTAGGAGAACAAGCAAAAAGATGGATAATGATCCCTGGCTTGTGGGGAATTACAATGCAACCATCAGAAATTGCTAAAGTAGCAATAATTTTCTACATTGCTTCTTATTATTCAAGATTTAAAAATAGAATGAAGCTTTCAGATCATATCGGTCCTTTGTTTATGATTGTCCTTGGAGGTCTTTTAATCGCTATAGAGCCTAATGCTTCTGCAGCTTTGGTTTTTGGCGCAATAGGAATAGTAACAATGATGCTTGCTGGATTACCTTTAATGTTGGGAGTTCTTTCTACAACAGGTTTTTCAATTCTTTCTTATTTTGCTATGTTAAAAATACCAAGATTAAATAGACGGCTAGATATAGTGCAGGCTGTTTATATTAGCCCAGATGCTTATCAGTTAAGGCAAGGATTAAGGGCAATAGTAAGAGGTGGGTTTTTCGGTCAAGGTTTTATGAAAAGCTCTCAAAAATTTGTTAATCTTGCATTTTCATCTACCGATTACATTTTTGCCATAATCTGTGAAGAGTTCGGGTTAATTTTTGGATTTCTTTTGTTAATTCTGTATTTTTTCCTTTTTTACTACGCTTTGCAAATCGCAAGACTATCAAAAAATCACTTTAATTCTGTTCTTGTTTCTGGCATTGCATTTCATATTCTATTCCAAGCAATTCTGCATGTAGCAGTTACTTTGGCTGTATTCTTACCAACCGGTGTCCCACTGCCTTTTATTAGTAAAGGGGGAAGTGCACTGGTGTTGAATCTATTTGAGATTGGTGTAATACTAAATATCGCAGCAAGACTTCCAGAGAAAAATTCTAAAAAGGAAGAGCTAAGAATTGTGCAATAACAAAAAACATGTTTATTTTATAGGAATTGGTGGCGTCGGTATGACGCCTTTGGCAATGTATTATCGAGAACTTGGTTATAATGTATCCGGATCAGACATTGCTGTTTTTAGGATGCTTAATGAATTACAACAAAAAGGAATAGTTGTTAATCGTTCACAAATTGAGAGTAACATCAATGCTAGTATTGACGAAGTAGTCTATTCAACAGCCATTCTAGGAACTAATCAAGAATTAATGAAAGCAAAAAAGCTAGGAATTGATTGCATTGATAGGATATCAGCAATCAGAAAAATTGTTCAATCTAAAAAACTTATCTCAATATCTGGTAGTTATGGGAAAAGTACAACTACGGTGTACGCGTCTAGCATGTTTTCTACTGCAAACTGCAAACCCTCATGGCTTATTGGTGCAGATATGCTACATTACCCGTGCTTCAAAATTTCTGACGGGGAATATTTTATTTTGGAAACTGATGAGTCGAAACCAGAGTATTTACAGTTTTCTCCCGAAGGGTTGATTGTAACAAATTTCGGGAATGACCATTTACCGAATTATGGAAATAAAAAAATAAATTTGATTAATTCCCTTGTTAATCTAATGATGAAAACAAAAGAATCTGTAGTTATCCCATATGAAATGATAAAGAATTACAAAGAGCTTTTTAATGGAATAAAATATACTACTTGTGGCGTTGAAAATTGTGATTACCAGATACAAGATTTAAAAACAGAGTTTAATGGTGTAAACTTATTCACAAAATTTCATGTTAAAGGAAAATATTCAGAATTTGACTCTCAAATTAAAATGCCATCATTAAGAAATGTACTAGATGCAGTATTTGCTTTTGCTTTGCTTGAAAGTTTTGCAGGGCAATTAAAAAATCCATCACAATATTTTACTAATTTGCCTGTAATTGACAGACGATTTCAGTTTTACCCAAGTAAACACAAAGCATTAATTGTAGATGATGAAGGTGATAGTCCAGAAGTAATAAAGGCTGTTTTAGCTGATGCCAAAAAGTATTTTCCGAATAAAAAACTAGTAGTTTTATTGCAACCACACAGATACTCTAGGCTGAAAAACTTATTTGCAGAATATATCGAATGTGTACATAAAGCAGATGAGTTAATTATTTTACCAGTCTATTCTGCTGGAGAGAGCGACCGAAAAGGAGTAAAATCAAGAGTGTTTTTTGACAGTGTTAATCTATCAGATGGTAATAAATACTTAGCAAAGTCTCTTGATCATGGAGTAAGCATTGCTAAAAGATTCTTAGATTCAGATTCAATAATTTTAGCTTTGGGTCCAGGCGATGTATGGAAAGCATGCAAAGAATTAGTGATTGATGAACATTGGATTTAATCTTAACTATTTTACTGGAAGCGTTTTATACAATGAACCGCTTAAGAATCATTTAACAATTGGAGTTGGTGGTCCAGCTAGAGTTCTATTGCTTCCAAAATGTACTCAAGATATTACAAAAACAATAGTGTTGTGTAACGAGAATTCAATTCCATGTACTGTTATTGGTAATGGAACAAATGTTATAGCGCCAAGTGATGGATTTGATGGGGTAGTTATAAAAATAGCAAATGAAATTTCTGAGTATTCATTTTTGGATGAAAAAAGAATTCATGTTGAAGCTGGTATGTCATTGCCAAAGCTGATAAAAGTATTGCTTAAAAATGACTGTACTGGATATTCTTTTCTTACAGGAATACCTGGAACTATTGGAGGGTGCACGGCAATGAATGCTGGAACCGTCTATGGATGCATTGCATCTTTGCTTTCTATGGTTGAATACTATGATGGTAAGTCAATAACACAAATAAATGGTTCGCAAATAGATGAGTATTTCTCCTATAGAAGCAGTCTTTTTCTAAAAAACAAATATGTTGTTACTTCTGTAATTTTGGAATTGCAGAAAGGTGATATCGAAGAAGAGAAGCAAAAAAATCAAAAATACTTACAAAAGCGTAAATTTTCCCAACCTTTATACACAAAGAACGCTGGTTGCTTTTGGAAAAATACGAATAACCAGTCAACAGGGGCTCTAATAGAGCAATTAGGGCTAAAAGGTAAAAAAAATGGAGATGCAAAAATATCAGAGAGACATGGAAATTTTATTGTAAATACTAGAAATGCTACTTTCGAAGAAATTATTCAGCTAGCAGAATCTGTTGAAGCTGAAGTATTCAATCAAACTGGTATTATTCTTGAACGTGAAATTCAATTGATTTCAATAAACGATAAGAGTATTTAACATAGTTTTTTTTTGTTTTTCTGTATAATATAGTTCGATAGAAAATTTGTTTTGGTGATCTTCAATAGTTTATTGCTGTTGTTTCGCTTGAATAATAAACCCACCATTATGTGTTTATTTGAGCAAAAGGTAGATGCATTACGGAAGGCAGGTCAGTATATGTGGCAGTATGTTGTACGGCAATTGATTCAAAGACTATTTATTCTGCTAATTATTTCATTTTTAGCATTTTTAGCATTGAATATGATGTCAGATCCAGTAGATATTTTAAAGTCAATGGATCCACATATCACGCAACAGCAAATTGATATATACAAAAAGCAACAAGGTTTGGATAAATCTCCAGGAATACGATATTTTTACTGGTTAAAAGGTGCAGTCCATGGTGATTTTGGTAAATCTCGTGCTTACAAAGAGGACGTACTCCCACTTTTGATTGATAGAATACCAAACACTGTAGCAATGCAAGCAATTGTCATATTAATTATTGTTTTTGTTGCTATTCCGCTAGGGATTTTTTCTGCGGTTAATCAGTATTCTACCTGGGATTACATCTTAACATTTTTTGCCTTTACTGGACAATCTTTACCTATTTTTTGGGTTGGATTAATGCTCATACTTTGGCTTGGAGTAGGATACGGTCTTCCATTCACGGGAATGTACTCAGATCTTGTAAACGTTGGGGGACAAATGGTTCCCTACTCGCAAGCGCCGTGGTTGATAAGATTCGGCGACAGGATTATGCATTTAATCCTTCCCGTAATAACTATTTCGCTGCTCTCTTTAGCAGGTCTAATGCGCTATACAAGATCTGCAATGCTTGAGGTTATTAGGCAAGATTACGTAAGAACCGCAAGAGCAAAAGGTATTCCTGAAAGAAAAGTAGTTTACTCTCATGCTATGAGAAATGCTATGATTCCAATCGCGACAATTGTTATTCAAATGATTCCACGCTTATTCGCTGGATCACTAATCGTTGAACAAATATTTGGATGGCCAGGTGTAGGAAAAATGATATTTGATGCAGTTATGCAAAAAGATTACAATCTTGCTATGGTCGATTTAATGTTTATGTCCTTTTTGATGGTTATATTTACTTTACTTGCTGATGTAGCATACGCGTTCCTAGACCCTCGTATTACATACAGATAAAAAGTAATCACAACAGTAGAAAGGAATAAAAACAATGAAAACGAAAAAAAATATGAATCAAGATTTAAACCAAAAAGAAGAAGAATCAATTGTTGAAGAACGCGACAGTATCAATGGTATAGCTGGTGGAATTGAAAATGAAGCCGGCGAAGTAATGGGTAATGTTGATTACACATATGCACAAATGGTATGGATACGTTTTAGAAAACACAAAATGGCTCTTACTGGTTCAGCAATCATATTAATACTACTTATACTTGCATTTGGTGCTAGTACTTGGTGTGGAGGACAAAATCCTTCATTTACAGATATTACACACAGATTTTTACCACCATTCAGTCCAGGACATTTTTTAGGAACAGACGATGTTGGTAGAGACGTATGGACTAGACTATTATATGGTGGACAAACTTCACTAGAGATTGGATTTTTTATTGCTATTCCAGCGGGCTTATTTGGTGGGTTAGTTGGATCAATATCAGGTTACTTTGGTGGATGGGTAGATTCAGTTCTTATGCGTTTAGTCGAAATTTTCTTCTCAATCCCAACTTTACCAATTTTAGTAACCCTTTCATCTTACTTTGGCGCGAACAAGGCTAATATCATTCTCTTATTAATAATATTCGGTTGGGCTGGAACGGCTAGAATGATTAGGGGACTTGTACTCCAAATTAAGAACTACGAATTTATTGAAGCAGCAAAGGCTATTGGTTGTACAAATACAAGAATAATTTTAAGACATATTTTTCCAAATACACTAGCTATACTAATTGTACAAATGACATTAGCTATAGGTGGCGCAATATTGGCTGAATCATCACTATCATTTTTAGGACTTGGTGTAAATCCGTCAACTCCAACGTGGGGTAATATGTTATCTAGTGCACAAAACTTTATGTGGAATGCTCCACATTTGGTAGTATGGCCAGGACTTATGATCTTTTTAACAATTTTATCATTTAACTTCTTGGGTGACGGACTCAGGGATGCATTAGATCCAAAACTAAAACAATAATAAAGTGAAAAAAACCAGAGTGGGAAACTATATGATCCCATTCTGGTTTTTTTATTGTCATGACACGAAATTTAATAATTGTCGAAGGAGCCTCTTTCCTTCAAATTAAAAAATCAAAATTCAGTGCTTTTTCGCTAATTGTAAATTCTCAAAATGACTTTAAAAAGCAATTAGACATTAAAAAAAAAGAATACAAAAACGCAACACATTACTGCTTTGCCTATAGAATACAACCAGAAAATGGTGTGCTACTTGAGAAAATGTCAGATGATGGTGAACCACATGGAACTGCTGGAAAACCGATATTGTCATTACTAGAAAAAAACTCCATTGCAAATGGAGCCATTGTTGTAGTAAGGTATTTTGGTGGAGTAAAGCTTGGTAGAAAAGGCCTGCTAACTGCATATTTAAATTCAGCAGTTAAAGCTCTAAAAGACTCAAAAATGGAGATATATGTTGCAAAAGAGATCGTAGAAATGAAAGTAAGCTATTCTGCATTTAAACTGCTTGAAATAGAAATGAAAAAGTTTTCAATAAAAATGTTAAAATCTGAATTTGAAGAAGATATACATATAAAATTTGAGATAAAATTTGATGAAAAAGAAAAATTTCTGGAAATGCTTTCAGAAAAGAATTTGAAAAACCACATAAAAGTATGTTAATACGGAGGCTGAAATGAGCAAAATTACGTTAAGAATTAAAGGAACACTATTGGACTCCTCACAGGCTAAAACAAATTGCAGAGAGTGTCAAACGCCTTGTAAATCAGCATGTAAAACTTCTTGCACAATAGGAAACCAAACATGCGAAAAGCGTAAGAAAACCAACTACAAATGGATTTGGTAAACAATATAGAAGAGTTAGATAAAAACGGCTTAATCCATGCATTTAAGTGGAATGATAGTGGCTATATTTTTGATGCAACATCAAATTCAATATTTGAATGCTCCAAACAAGATGTAAAGAAAATCCAAAGCAATGAATTCGACGAAGAATTAAATAATGAGATTAAAAAACTAGTCCAGCAAGGTTATTTTGCTAAAGAAAAGAATCTACCATTTGATGATTCAAGAGTATGCAAATCTCTCTGCTTAATGATAACAAGAGATTGTAATTTTAGGTGTCCGTATTGTTTTGAAAAGGGCAGTAAAGCTCCTAGTAAAAAGATTATGACTAAAAAAATGGGTGAGGATGCATTGCAATTTTTAGTTAGAACAAGCGGTTCTAGAAAATACTTAGAATGTGATTTTTTTGGTGGAGAACCATTGTTAGGATGGGACGTAGTTAAACATATTATTGAATACTCTAAAACTATAGAAGAAAAAACAGGAAAGAAATTCCGGTTTTCCTTAACATCCAACGCATCTCTCTTAACAAAAGAAATGACAGATTACTTGCACGACCATACGGTAAGCCTAATATTAAGTGAAGATGGATTGCCTGAAAACCATAATAGATTCAGAATATTAGCTGACGGCAGTGGAACTTATGAAACTGTTATGAATGCTATTAAGCCAGTTTCTAAAGAATGGGGAGAGGGTTACTATCTTCGAGGAACATACACTAAAAAGAACATTAATTTTTTAGAAGACTTAAAACACCTTTATTCTGAAGGAATCAAGAAAATATCATTTGAACCAGTTGTTTCTGATAACACAAAAATTGGTTTTACTAAGCAAGATATTCCAATGATCAAAAAAGAATATCAAAATGTCACCAAATGGTATCTTGATACATACAAAGAAGACAAAGAATTTTCATTCTACCACTTTGAAGTAAATCTAGAATTTGGAGCATGCAAAGAAAAGCTAATGACAAGTTGTGGTGCTGGGGTAGAGTACTTATCGGTGTCGCCAGATGGTGATTTATATCCATGCCACCAATTTGATGGAAATTCAGAGTTTAAAATTGGATCAATAAAAGATGGAATAACTAATCTTGCAATAGTAGAAAAATTTAGATCTGCTACAAATTTAAATTCAAAAAAAGAGTGCAAAACTTGTTGGGCAAGATATCTTTGTGGTGGCGGATGCTCTGCAAACAATAACAGAATGAATGGAAGCTTAACTGCTTCATGGGAAATAGGCTGTGAAATTCAAAAAACTAGAATTGAAGCAGCTCTTTATGTGCAAGTAAAAAAGAAAGAACTACTTTTAAAAAAAGATTCTTCTAGATAGATTTTTCTTAAAGCATTAAGACCCAATATCGTTTCTAAATGTTTTTCCTTCGAAACTAATTTTATTAGTTCCATCATATGCATTTTTAACTGATTCTTCTGTTGTTGCCCCAATGCCCACAATGCTTAATACTCTTCCTCCTGCTGTTGATAAAACCCCGTCTACTTTTTTAGTTCCAGCATGAAAACATAAGCAATTGTCAGAATCAAGAATGTTTTCAATGCCATATATTGGCTTACCAATTTCATAAGATTCTGGGTAGCCTTCTGAAGCTAAAACAACACAAGTTGCAGTTTTTCCATGATTCCATTCTAAACGAAATGAATCTGGCAATCTTTCTTTCTTGGCAATTGTAAGCATTATGTAAAGCATATCAGATTCAAGTAGAGGTAGAATAACCTGCGTTTCTGGATCACCAAACCTAACATTTATTTCAAGAACTTTTGGCTGATTGTTTTTGTCAATCATTAATCCAATAAACATTATTCCTGTGTACTGATTATTTTCTTTAGACAGCGCTTTGATTAGTTTTTCAGAGATATTCTTTCTAACATTTTCTAAAATTTCTTCAGTTACCCAAGGCGGTGGAGAAATATTTCCCATTCCACCTGTATTAGGTCCTTTGTTCCCATAGAATGCTCTTTTATAATCTTGAGATGGCATTAATTCATAGTATTGATCATTGTTTACTAATATTTGGTAAGAGAGCTCTCTTCCAACTAGGAATTCTTCAATTACAATTTTTTCTCCAGCTTCTTTGAATTTTTTAAATTCCATCATTTCAATAATTGATTTAACTGCTTCTTCTTCAGTAGTAGCAATGACAACGCCTTTTCCTTGAGCAAGTCCATCAGCTTTAATAACTATTGGGTACTTTGAAACGGATTGTATGTAGAATACGGCATCGTCTTTGTTAAAAAATGTAGCATAGTCTGCAGACGGTATGTTGTATTTTGATAGCAGATTTTTTGTATATATCTTACTTCCTTCTAGTTGGGCAGCCTTTTTTGAAGGACCAAAAACAAGAATATCAGAATCTTTGAAATAATCTTTTATCCCATAAACAAGCGGCAATTCTTTCCCAACAGCAATTAAGTGAATATCGTGAGACTTACAAAAATCTTCAATAGCAGAAAAATTTAATATATCTGGTTCATTAAATGTTTCTGCAATATCTGATATCCCAGTATTTCCTGGTATGCAATAAAGTTTTCCTAAAAGAGTGCTTTTTGATAGTTTCCAGCACAAAGCATGTTCACGACCCCCGCTTCCTAAGACTAAAACATTATACTTCATTGTCAAATCCTTCCACACAGTTTAATATTTGTGCAGTATATATTAATGTAAAAAGTGTCTTTGTCCTGTAAATACTAAAATAACACCAAGTTTTTTTGCTTCTTCTATTACTAATTTATCTTTAATCGAGCCACCTGGTTCTACGACTATGCGAATACCATATTTTGAGGCTTCTTGTATTGAATCAGCAAATGGAAAATATGCGTCTGAACACAATACCGAGCCTGTTAAATCACCAAAACGTTCTTTGGCGTGAGATAGAGAAATGCGTGTGCTATCAATTCTGTTTGGTTGTCCTCCGCCTATGCCTAGAATTTGTCTGTTTTTGCAAACTAAAATTGCATTGGATTTTACGTATTTTAATGTTTGTAGTCCAAATATAATATCTGCTGTATCTGATTCAGAAAGAGTTTCTTCCGTAATCACTTCAATTTTACTGAAAAGTTCTTTGTCTTTGTCTTGAATCAAGAAACCATTTCCAGCATCTCTAATTCTCAAATCGAGTGAATTATGCTTTATTCTTTTCAGAATGCGTATGTTTTTCTTTTTTGTAAGAATCTTAAGAGCTTCTTCTGAATAAGACGGTGAACAAACAATTTCAACAAAAACTGAATTTATATGTTCTGCAATAGGAGCAGTGACTTCTTTATTAAAGATAAAAATTCCACCAAAAGCTGAAATTGGATCTCCAGCAAAAGCTTTTTTGTATGCATCTTCAATTGTTGAAGAACTAGCCGCACCACATGGACTCGTGTGCTTCAAAATTACAGACGTTGGTACATCTTTGAATTCATCAATAAGATCTAATCCTATGCCAGTATCAAGTATATTGTTGTAAGATAACTCTTTTCCGTGAATTTTTTTACATCCTAATGGAAGTATTGGTTCAATACAATTTGGTTTGTCTATTGGTGTCCAAAAAGATGCAGATTGATGAGGATTTTCTCCGTACCTTAAAGAAATATTTTTTGACATGTAAATTGATTGAATTTGATTGTCTTCTTCGGTGAATTTTTTTACAATTGACGCATCGTACATGCTTGTTAGCAAAAATGACTTCTTCATGAGTTGCTTTGATGTTTTAACAGGTATGTGACCATTGTTTTCTTGTAGTGTGTTAATAAACTCTAAATATTGATCAGGATTAGATAAAGTAACGCATTCAAGAAAATTCTTCGCCGAAGCTCTTAAAAGTGCTACTCCTCCAATGTCGATATTATCAAGAAGTAACTCAGTATTGTTAGTTTCTGTGGCTTTTTTTGAAAATGGGTATAAATTAACACACACCAAATCAAATTTGATTATATCGTATGACTCGGTCTCTTCAATTTCTCCATTTGTTCTTGTTCTACTTAGGATTCCACCAAACACTTTTGGGTGAAGTGTCTTTACTCTTCCATTAATAATTTCTGGAAAATTTGTATATTCAGAAACTTTATTGCAAGTGAAACCGCCATCTGTAATATTCTTGTATGTGCTACCTGTAGCGAAAATTTTCACCCTATTCTGTGTTAGTACTTCAGCTAAATCGAGTAAATTTGATTTATCGGAGACAGAAATTAATGCATTTTTAATCTTTATCATGGTTTACAAAAACCCTCCTACCAATAATTTCATAATTACCATTTATAACAATGGAAAGTGCTTCTGAAAGCAAGATATGTTCTCTTTCAAGAATTCTTAATGCAATAGACTCTTCTGAATCGTCATTAAAAACCGGGATAATTTCCTGACCAATTATTGGTCCTGCATCAACATCTTCAGTAACAAAATGAACAGTACACCCAGCGAATTTTACTCCATATTCCAATGCTCTGTTTTGAGAGTTCAAGCCAGGGAACGATGGAAGTAATGAAGGATGGATATTTATTATTGGTTTATTAAATGTTCGAACAAAATATGCAGACAGAACTTTCATAAAACCAGCAAGAACAATAATGTCTACCTCATGTTTTTCCGTTAATTGCAAAACTGCAGACTCAAAGTCTTTTCTAACAGGGTAGTCTCTATGGTTAATTAAGTATGTTTTAATGCCTTTTTCTTCCGCGATTTGAAGACCGCGAGCATCTTCACGGTTTGAAAGTACAAATGGTATTTCACATTTTATTCTTCCCATGTCTCTTTTTTTTAGAAGAGATTCTAGGTTGCTTCCTCTTCCTGAAATGAATATTGCTACTTTTTTTAAAGACATACTACACCTCAATCAAAATATTTCGAAAAAGACAGATCATAAGCTTGTTTAATTTTAGATATAGGAATATTTAGAATGTTCTTAATTGAAAATTCATCCAAAGTTGTTTTACCAATGATTTGTAGAGGAGTTGTTTTTAGAGATGATTTGATTCTTTCGAAATTATCTTTTTCAAAAGTGATTAGGAATCTGCTATTTGTCTCACTCATTAAAAATGAAATCGGATAAAAATCATCAAAATTAAAATCTATGTGAACTCCAATCTGTTTAACCATCATGCTTTTTAACAAAGCAAACCAAATACCACCCCTGTCTACGCTTTGGCAACTGGATATTAATTTGTTTTGGATTAGCGATCTAACCTCAATTTGAGTATTGTTTTCTAGAGTAATATCCAAGTGTGGAATTGAGTCTGATCTTATAAATTCCTTTTTAGTTTTCCCAATGACAGCACACACTAACTCAGTGTTTTGAAATCCTTTATTTGGAATGAAAGATGTATCTCCTATACCAACCATACCAACAACCGGTGTTGGGAAAATCCTTGTCAGTTCTCCTTCGTTATAAAAACTTACATTACCAGACACTACAGGTGCCCCAAGAACAGACAATGCATCGTTCATTCCTCGAATACTTTCAGAAAATTCCCAAATTGTGTGTTCTTGAGTTGGATCTCCATAGTTCAAACAATTTGTCACAGCAGAAGGGGCTAGTCCAAGAGCAGAGATTCTTCTGGCAGCAATTGCACATACAGTTTTTGTGCCTTCATATGGGTCTATAGCGCATAGTAACCCTCTGCTGTTAAGAGTTATTCCAATTTGTTTATTTGTTCCAGCTAGTTTAATACAGCTGGCACCAATTCCAGGCTCTATAACAGTACTTGCAAATAAGGTTGAATCGTATTGGTCATGAATCCAACTCTTTGATCCATATGATGGGTTTTCAAGAAGTTTAAGCAAAAAACTCTTGGTTTGGTCTACAGGTATTGTGTCTGGAACATCGTTAACTGTAATTTTAATAGAGGGATCCCGAACTGGTTTTGTTTCGTTTAATGGAGGATCAAGAAGATTGATTATTGGCATATTGCAGTGACATGTATTGCCAGAATAAATCTCTATAGCACCAGTATTTGTAATTTCACCAATTTCTGAATAATCTAGTTCCCATTTTGTTAATATTTCTTCAATGCGTTTTTCTTTTCCATGTTTTGCTATTAGAAGCATACGTTCTTGAGATTCAGATAACATTATTTCAATTGGGTCTATGTTTTTTTCACGCAAAGGTACTTTCTCGAGGTCAATTCTTATTCCTAATTTACCTTTTCCAGCCATTTCGACAGATGAGCTTGTAATTCCTGCTGCACCCATATCTTGAATAGCTTCAACAAGATCTTCTTTAATAATTTGCAAAGTAGCTTCTATTAAAAGCTTTTCAAGGAATGGATCACCTACCTGTACGCTTCCTTTTCTTTTTTTAGCTTCTTCATCTAGAACACCAGAGGCAAAAGATGCTCCATGAAGGCCATCACGACCTGTTTTGGCTCCTAAATATATAACTTTAGCCCCAGGAGTTTTTGCTATGCTTTTGCGAAGATCTTTTTTGTTTAATACTCCAATCGCCATTGCGTTTACAAGTGGGTTTTCGCCATAGCATTCTGAGAAATGTGTTTCTCCTCCTATAGTTGGAACTCCAACACAATTGCCGTAAAAGGAAATACCTTCTACAACACCATTTAAGAGATATTTTGATTTTGAAGATGATGGATAATCAAAGTGAAGAGCATCCATTCCAGCAATTGGTCTAGCTCCCATTGTGAAAATATCTCTAATAATGCCACCAACCCCCGTTGCGGCTCCTTGAAATGGTTCAACAGCCGATGGATGATTGTGACTTTCTACTTTGAACGTAAGGTAAGTGTCGCCCTCTACTCTAATAACCCCAGCATTTTCACCAGGTCCTTGAATGACACATTCACCTTCTGTAAAAAGCTGTTTTAAGTATTTTGAACTGCTTCTATAGCTACAATGTTCACTCCACATAGCAGAAAAAAGACCAAGTTCAACGAGTTCTGGTTCTCTCTTCAAACGACTTACAATTTTTTTGTAATCTTCTTGGTTTAGATTGAGCTCTTTCAATAATTCCAAGTTCATTATTTTGCCTCCAAAAATTGTAGTAAAGATTTAAATACTATTGTACCATCAGTACTTCTCGTCCATTTTGAAATAGCTCTTTCTGGGTGTGGCATCATACCAAGCACATTTCCTTCTTTATTGCAGATTCCAGCTATATTTTCAACTGATCCGTTTGGATTATTGTTATATGTAAAGACTATTTGATCATTATTTTTAAGAGATGCCAACGTAGATGCATCTGCTTGATAATTGCCATCTTTATGTGCAATAGGCATTGTTATCTGTTGATTAGGTTTAAAGAGTTTTGTAAAAGGAGTTCTGTTGGTAACAATGTTTAACGATATATCTTTTGAAATAAATCTAGTTGAGTTGTTTGTTAACAAAGTTCCAGGTAAAAGCCCTGACTCTGTTAATATTTGGAACCCATTGCAAATACCAATAACTGGGCCACCATTTTCAGCAAATGTTTTAACTGTTTTCATTATGCTGGAGTGTGTAGCAATTGCACCAGGTCTAAGGTAATCACCATAAGAAAAACCACCAGGTAACACAATTGCATCTGCCTGTATGTTAGTGTCCATGTGCCACAAAGGCACTGCATTGCAACTCATTACTTCATTAACGGCTCTTAATGCATCTAAGTCACAATTTGATCCAGGAAAAACTACTACTCCAATTGTTAACATGGTTCAACATCTATAGTAAATTCTTCTGTGAGAGGATTAAAAAGCAAAGCAGTGCACATACTTCTTGCTGATTCAATGGCTTGGTTTTCTGACTCTACGTCAAGCATGACAACTATATGTTTACCAATTCTAACTTCTTCGGCACTGGAAAAACCAAGATTATTTAGTGCTCGAAGAACAGTTTTTCCTTGAGGATCGAGAATACTTTTTTTTGGGTCAACATTAATTATTACTTTAAACATCTATACCAATCCTTTCGTATATAAAATCAACATTCGTCATATATGATTTTGGAGCAAAAAGTTCATTAATTTTTTCAAAAGGTATGTTTTCTGTTATTTCTGGTGTTTTTTTTAGTACTTCTTGAAATGAAACCTTATTTGTAAAAGCCGTAAAAGCTGATTTTTGTACTAGTGCATATGCATCTTCTCTAGAGAAACCATTATTGATTAAAATTGTTAGTACTTTTTGAGAGGCAAAAACGCCGTGCGTTAGCCATAGATTCTTTTCAATTTGTTCTTCGTTAATATTTAAAAATTCAATCACATGAGAAAATTTTTGTATTAAGTAATCTAAAAGTGTGGTTGAGTCTGGAATAATAATGCGTTCAGCAGAAGAGTGGGAAATATCTCTCTCATGCCAAAGAGCTATATTTTCAAGAGCAGTTACAGAATAACCTCTTAGAACTCTAGACATTCCGCAAACACGTTCGCTAATTATCGGGTTTTTTTTATGAGGCATTGCAGATGAACCTTTTTGACCTTTTCCAAACGGTTCTGATGCTTCATTAACTTCAGTTCTTTGAAGATTGCGAATTTCAGTTGCAAACTGTTCGAAACAACTTCCAATTAATGCTATAGTGCTAATTAAATGAGCATGAATATCACGCTGAATAATTTGTGTAGCAATAGGAGCAGGAGTTAATCCAAGGTCTTTTAGTGCGAAAGCTTCAATAGATGGTTTTGTGCTTGTAAAATTTCCTACAGCTCCAGATAATTTTGCTTGAATCACCTCATTTTCAACTTCTTTTAACCTTTTAATATTTTGTTGCGTAAGAGAATACCACAAAGCAAATTTTAATCCAAATGAAGTAGGCTCTGCATGTATTCCATGCGTTCTTCCAATTGTTAAAAGAGATTTATACTTAAGTGCTTTTGCTTTGCAAATTGATGAAAAAGTTTCGAGATCATCTATTAATAAAGCGACTGCTTCTTTCATTTGAAGAGCAAGTCCGGAGTCAAGAATGTCAGAAGAAGTTGCACCCATATGTATAAATCTACCCTCTTCTCCAATATTTTCTGCAACATTACTAACAAAAGCTATGACATCGTGATGGGTGATTTTTTCAATTTCTTTTATCCGATCAATCTGAAACTTTGATTTTGTTACAATCATATTAAGATCTTCATCGGAAATTTTACCCTCGTGATTCCATGCTTTACAAATAGCCAATTCAACATTAAGCATTTGCTGAAATTTATTTTCTTGAGACCATATTGCAGTCATTTTTGGTAATGAGTATCTTTCAATCATCTTATTATTGTTTCCTTTTCGTCTGGTCCTACAGATACAATTGAGACTTTACAATCAATATAATTTTCAATGAATGAAACATATTGTTTTGCGTTCTCTGGTAGTTTATCGTATTCTCTACACTTCGTTATGCTTGTATTCCAGCCAGGCAAAGTTTTGTATATTGGCTCAACGTTTGTAAAGTTAGATGAAAAACCATTTTTGTACTCAATACAAACTGGAATTTCCTTTAAACAATCTAGTACATCCATTTTCATAAGACCTATTGATGTTACTCCATTTATCTCTACAGCATATTTTAAGGCAGGTAAATCAAGCCAACCACATTTTCTAGGTCTACCAGTTGTAGCTCCATATTCATGCCCTTTATCTGCTAATAATTTTCCAACATCATTGTTCTGTTCTGTTGGAAACGGCCCCTCTCCAACACGTGTAACATACGCTTTAGCTACGCCAACCACTTTTTGTATAGATTGAGGCGGCAATCCTGTCCCTGATATGGCTCCACCAATTGTTGTTGAAGAAGACGTAACGTATGGATAAGAACCGTAGTTTATATCCAGCAATGCTCCTTGGGCACCTTCCAAAAGAACAGTTTTATTATTCTTCATCGCTGCTCTAAGGATGTGTCCTGTGTCTTTAATCATTGGGGAAAGAATTTCTGCATATTTTAAATATTCTGCACAAATCTGTTTTGAATCTAAATGAATAGGTTTACTAGAAATTTTGTTTAAATAAATTTCCTTTTCTGCAATTAGTTCTTGTAAATCTTTCAAAAAGGTTACAGGTTGTTTCATGTTTCTCATCCGCAATCCATAACGGCTGACTCTATCGCAATATGCAGGGCCTATTCCTCGTTTTGTAGTACCAATTTTGTGTGTGCGATTTTCTTCGTTAATCTTATCCGTAATGATGTGCCATGGAAAAATGATATGTGCATTATTACTGATTAGTAAGCGTTTTTTAACAGACGAAGTAATTGCATTGGCTTCTTCAATTTCTTTAATCAATACCGAAGGGTCAATTACTGTACCATCTCCTATGACACCAATGATTGAAGGGTGTAAGATCCCAGATGGAATTATGTGAAAAACAAAAGTATTAGCATCCTGAACAATAGTATGACCGGCATTGTTCCCACCATTAAATCTAACAATGTAGTTAAAATCTTTCGACAATAGGTGAACAAGTTTTCCCTTACCTTCATCACCCCATTGAAGTCCAATGATGCCTTGTGCATTAGTTCTCATGTTAGCTCCTTAAAAAAACTATCCACTAATATTATATGAAAGGATAGAGCTATATAAAGAGATTAAGTTTGATGATTTTGAAAAATGAATTTGACAAACTAAGTGTAAAGCTAAAATAAAACCTTGTCGGAGGATAAATGTTATGTTTGAAAATGTTAACTTATGGATAATTATTATTACGGTGTTTTATGGGTTTGTTGTGACGTATTTTAGTGGTAAAATATACGTAAAAAAATTGGAAACATCCTTATTGCAAAAGAAAACACCTTCTGTGTTTAATGGTCTTTTTATGCTTATTATCCCTGTGTTATTATTTATCCCAGGATTAATTGGAATTAGTTATTGGCTTGTTGCTATGGCTTCTTCAATAATTACGCTATTCATTAGCATTATTGTTTATAAAAAAAAGCACCGCAAGGAGATTTATAAATGACAGAATCCCTGCAAGAGATTATACAGCA
Organism: Caldisericia bacterium; assembly: GCA_023146045.1. GTDB lineage: Bacteria > Caldisericota > Caldisericia > UBA6126 > UBA6126 > JAGLCW01. The sequence continues at coordinate 11,060 of JAGLCW010000017.1, read as the reverse complement.
TTCAATACGACCAATATTTGAAATACCTGTTGGTGAAGGAAGTATTGTTTTTTCATCTACTCTTGTAGCTTCGATTGTTTCCGGAGCTTCTTTTCTATTATTTGTAATACTACTAGGAAAATCTGTAAAAAACGGTAAACCGAAGGTTTTAGCTTCAATTGGAGAGCTAATTTTTCTTGCTTTACGCAATTTTACTAGGAGTATTATTGGCGAAATAGGAGACTCATATATGCCTTTCATCGGCTCTTTGTTTGGGATAATAGTATTCTCAAACTTTCTTGGTTTATTCTCACCATTAGGTGGTATGGGAATGCACTGGATAGTTTCTCCTAATATAGATTTAAGTGTTACATTGGGGTTAGCAATTACTGGTATACTATATGTTCATGGAGCATCAATTGGGGCTATGGGTATTGGAAAGTGGCTACACCATTTCATTGAGCCTTATCCATTTATGCTACCAATCAACATAATTGAAGAATTAGTTAAACCAATTTCTTTATCTGTCCGCCTATTTGGAAACTTATTCGGAGAACATGTTGTTTACGAAATAGTTTTTTACTTGATTAGTTTTGTCGTACCAGTTTTGCTTATTGTACTTGGAATGTTTACTGGCTTGATACAGGCATATGTATTTTCCTTACTTATACTTATTTACATTAAAGAAACAATTGGTGTTCACACATAGGAGGATTTCATGGACAACGCTTTAGCATTTTATGCTATTTCTATTATTGTACCTGGATTAACAATCGCGCTGGCTGTTATTGGTGGAGCTGCTGCACAAGGGAAAGCTGCAGCTGCAGCTTTCGAAGCAATGGCGCGTCAACCTGAAGCACAGGGTGGTATAAACAGTTCGTTGATTTTATCATTAGCTTTGATAGAGTCTTTAGCAATTTACGCTTTAGCTGTTGCGCTCATAATATTATTTGCAAACCCATTCATTAGCTACATTCTTCCTTGATAGGTGTAAAATATGTTACAGTTTGATCTAACAACCTTTATTGGAGTAATTATTAATTTTGGTCTTGTATTTTGGGGATTTATGTTATTTTTTTACAAACCAGTTAAAAAAATAATAGAACAACGAGAAGATACGATAAGAGTCTCTGAAGAAAAAAAAGAAGAAATTATACTTCAAGGAGAACTTAGCAAAGATTTATGTCAAAGGAGTATTGCTGAATCTGAAGAGCAAGCAAGAATTATTATTTCAGGTGCAAATGAACTTTCAGACGAAATAGTAAATAAAGCTAAAGAAGATGCAAAAGCTCAAGCAAAGAATATGATTATGGCAGCAGAAGATGAGATTAATGCCTTACTCCAAACTTCAAATCAACTTTTGAAAAAGCAAGCGTTAAAAATGGCACAGGTTATTTCAAATGGAGTAATGTCATCTGTTTTGACAAAAAGTATGGATTGTGAATTTATACTTAACGTGATTGAAAATATCGAAAAAACTAGAATTCTTGATAAAACAAATCGTTTAATTACGTTTGAACAAGCAGTAACAGAAGCTCATAAGGCTAATTCCCCGATTGTAGTTTATTCTGCTGTAGATTTACCTTGGGATATTAAAGAAGAATTGCACAAAAAGATATCACATATTAAAAAATCCACTCAAATTATTGAATTCCAGCGTAATAATAAAATGGCTGGTGGAATAATAGTAAATTTTGGTTTCAATGAATTAGATTTCAGTTTGAGTGGACAAATACAGTCAATAATTGAGCAATTGAGTTAATAATGAGCGACCAAAATAAAAAGCTGTTTACATCTATAGATCAGGAAATACAAAAAAAATTATCTGATTATCAATTTAATGGGTTTATTCTGGAACAAGGTATTGTTATTAACATCAGCGCATCAGTTCTTATTGCTAGAGGTATTAGTAATAGCTTTTGCGGAGAAATGATAAGGATAAACGATGATTCTTTAGCATTTGTTTTTGGCTTCATTTCTAATGATAGAGTTCAATTGATTCTTCTCAAAGAAGGATCTCCAGTTCATACTGGCGATCCAATTTATAGAACTGGTAATCCTTTGACTATGCCAGTTGGGAGAGCATTGCTAGGCAGAGTAATTAGTCCAATAGGTATGCCATTGGATGGAAAATCAGACATTCACACGAGTGACAAGAAAAGAGTAGAGGCAATTGCCCCATCTGTAATGGAAAGAAAAGCAGTTGATAGACCACTACATACTGGAATAAAAGTGATAGACTCAATGATACCTATCGGCAAAGGACAAAGAGAGTTGATTGTAGGAGATAGACAAACTGGTAAATCAGCAATTCTTATCGATACAATCATTAACCAAGCTTCTTCAGATACGATATGTATATTTGTAGCAATTTCTCAGCGTGCGTCCACCGTTGCTTCCATTATTAGGACTTTAACCAACAGAAAAGCAATGGAAAACACGGTGTTTATTGTTTCGCTAGCTGAGGATCCAACGTCACTAAGATACATAGCTCCATTTTCTGGAGCAGCAGTTGCTGAATATTTTGCATCAATGGGCAAAGATGTATTGATTGTCTATGATGATTTATCTAAACACGCAGAAGCATACAGAGAAATATCGTTGTTACTTCATCGACCTCCATCGAGAGAGGCATATCCAAGTGATATATTCTATTTACACTCAAGATTATTGGAGCGTGCTGGAAGTTTTATAGAAGATATTGGAGGAGGAACTATTACTGCATTACCGGTCGTTGAAACTCAGGGTGGTGATATCTCCCAGTATATCCCAACCAATTTAATTTCAATTACCGATGGTCAGATTTATTTAGAAAAAAACATGTTTAATGCTGGTAAAAGACCAGCAGTAAACATTGGATTATCTGTTTCACGTGTTGGAAGTTCAGCTCAAACTAAAGCTATGAAAAGAGTGTCATCTGGCTTAAGATTGGAAATGAGTCAATACAATGATTTAAAAGCTTTCACAGAATTTGGTACAGAATTAGATAAAGACACTATCAAAAGATTAAAACGTGGAGAGCAGCTAATCGAAATAGCAAAACAAAAGAACGAAGAACCATTAGCTTTTGAAAATCAAATATTGATATTTTTTGCATATAAGGAAGAATTAATGGAAAATGTATCAATAGAACGTACCCTTGAGTATCAAGATGCATTGTTCAGATTCATGAATACAAAATATCCAAGATTGGTATCTTCAATAAAAACAAAAAAAGAGATTTCACAAAATCTTGAAGAAACTTTAAAAAGAGTAATTAAGAAATTTACAGATTCATTTATGAAGAGTGAAAATGAATCCGGTTGAACTAAGACAAAAAATTAAAACAGTAAAGAATATTCATCATGTTGTTCATTCTATGGAAACACTTGCGACTATGAAAATAATCCAAGTCAGAAAACGAGCTGATCTTAGAAAAGCTTATCTTCATGAGTTAGAGAATATTCTGTTTAGTTTTTTAAGCATTGTGCCTCAAAAGATTACAGAGAATGTGTTATTGGCATCTACAAAAGTAAAAAATCCTCTAATAGTAACGGTTACTTCTGATAGAGGATTTTGTGGGAATATGAACCAACAAGTTATTGGTCGTTCGAGAAAATATCTTAGAGATAATGCCAATGCAAGTGTTATAAGCATTGGGAAAAAAGCTGGGAATATTTTTTTAAAAGAAAAATTTCCCGTAATGGCATTGATTTCTCAGTCTCTTGAAAAGGTTGATTTGCATTTTTCTCAGAGTTTAGCATCTGATATTGTTAGAGGATTCTTAAACAATGAATATGATGCTGTTTACTTTTGCTATATGCAGTTTACAAATTTAATTTCCCAAAAGCCAATAATTAAACAAGTGTTGCCAATTGTTAAAGACTCTGAAGAGATTTTTTCTTTACGATATAACTATGAATCAGTATACCTTTTGCCATCGCCTAAAGAAGTATTCTCTAAATTAGTAAGGAAATACCTAGATGCATTATTGTATTCTGTTTTGATGGAAGCTGCGGCATCTGAACAAGCAATAAGGATGATCAGTATGAAAAATGCAACTGAAAATGCTGATGAAATGATTCAAGCTATGCAAAAAAAGTATCAAAAAATCCGACAGGAAAGAATTACATTGGAACTCATTGAATTACACAATGAGCAAAAAGGATTTGATGAGGAGCAGTAATGCAACAAAATAAAAAGAAAGTATATAACGATATAATATCAATTGAAGGATCTGTAGTAACTGTTCGATTTAATGATAAACCACCTGAAATATACGATTTGTTAAGTATAGTGGACGAGAATAATAACACAATCCTGTCATTAGAAGTTGAGGAAATCACATCTCAAAATATTGCTAAATGTATTGCCATGGGTTCAACCGATATGCTTTCTGTTAGTATGCATGCTGTTAATACCGGGCATCCAATTCAAATACATGTAGGTAACGATTTACTAGGAAGGGTGTTAAATGTATTTGGAAATGGAATTGACGGAAAAGATCCACTTCCAAAAACTAATATGACATCAATAATCCCTACATTCCCTGAGCTATACAGAGTAGAACCAATATCTGAAATATTAGAAACTGGAATTAAAGTTGTCGATCTTCTAGCCCCATTTCCAAAAGGTGGGAAAATTGGACTATTTGGCGGAGCTGGAGTAGGGAAAACAGTTTTTTTAATGGAATTAATGAATAATATTTCAACTGAACATCAAGGAACATCTGTTTTTGCTGGAGTTGGCGAAAGAACAAGAGAAGGTAACGAACTAATTACTAGCATGAAAGAAAGTGGAGTTATAGACAATACAGTTCTTGTGTTTGGTCAAATGAATGAACCTCCAGGGATTCGTTTGAGAACTCCTTTTACTGCATTAACATGTGCAGAATATTTTAGAGATCAAGAAGAAAAAGATGTTCTTGTATTTATAGACAATATTTTTAGATATATTCAAGCTGGATCAGAATTGTCTGCATTAATGGGGAGAACTCCATCTGCTGTTGGATATCAATCAACTTTAGCTACAGAGGTTGGTATGATCGAAGAAAGAATTCAATCAACAATGAAAGGTTCAATTACATCAATCCAAGCTGTTTACGTTCCAGCTGATGATTACACTGACCCTGCTCCTGCAGCTGTATTTACACATTTAGATGCCACAATAAGTTTGTCAAGATCTTTGGTTGAACTAGGGATTTATCCTTCCGCAGATCCACTAGACTCTACTTCTAAAATGCTTGATCCAGACATGGTCGGTAAGGCTCATTATGGTGTTGCACAGCAGGTAAAAAGAATTTTAGAAAGATACATGGAACTTAAAGACATTATTTCAATACTTGGAATGAGTGAATTATCAGAAGAGGATCAAACTATGGTATATAGAGCAAGAAAGATTCAAAAATTTTTGTCTCAACCATTTTTTGTTGCTGAACAGTATTCTGGTAAACCTGGTAGATATGTTTCTGTTTCAGATAGCATTGAAGGTTTCTCTCAGATAATTGACGGTAAATGTGACAATATTCCCGAAGATATGTTCTATATGGCTGGGAATATTGATGAAGTTTGGGAAAGATTTGAAAAATGAATTTTAGAATAATTTTACCAGAAGGTAAAACCTATAGTGAAGAAACCGAATCTGTTATTGTTCCATTATCAGATGGACTAGCTGGTATTATGAAGGGTCATAGCCCAGTACTGGCAGAGCTCAAAGATGGTGTAATATCTGTAAGAAATAGCGAGAACAAAAAACTGGTAACTTTGTATAAAATTTATAACGCAATGATAGAAGTTTTAGATGACCAGATTACTGTTCTCGCAGATAAAGTAACTATACTAACTGATGATAGTAACTGTGCTACTGTTGTTTAAACCGGCTGCATTTGCTTCGTCAGTGTCAATATGAAAATCTAGTACGAAGTCTTCTCTAACTCGTACTAGAACTTGGTTAAATATTAGTGACCTTGGTCCATCGCATTTAACAGATACAATTTGTTTATCTTTTACATTTAGTGCTACTGCATTTACTTTGTTCATATGAAGATGTCTAGATGGTACTATTACTCCTTCGTTAATCAATACAAAGCCATTTGGGCCTACGATTAAAATCCCAGGTGTACCTTCTAAATCACCTGATTCCTTTAATGGAGCTTTTATCCCAAGCTTAAAAGTATCTGTCAAAGAAATTTCTACTTGAGTTTCTTTTCTCACTGGTCCAAGGATTCTTACGTTTTCAATCTGACTTTTTGCTGTTACTAATTTTACAGTTTCCTCTGCAGCATATTGTCCAGTTTGAGAAAGATCTTTTTTAACTGCAAGTTTATAGCCACTACCAAAAAGAATTTCAAGATCTTGTTGGCAAACATGTATATGACGGTTTGACACGCCACACTGGATTTGTGTTTTACACATTATTTTCTCCTAATACGGCACTTTTATTTTCAAGTGCTAGATTAATATATTGTTCAGCTGAAGATAAAAGAGATTTTTTTTCATCAACCGTTAACTCTCTGATTACTCTTGCTGGAGAACCAAGAATTAGACAACCATCTGGAAAAACTTTTCCTTCTGTTACCAATGAACCAGCCCCAACAATGCATTGATTGCCAATTTGTGCATCATCAAGAATAATGCTTCCCATGCCGATAAGTGTATTGTTACCGATTTTGCACCCATGTAGTATTGAGTTATGTCCAACCGTAACATAATCTCCTATTATTACAGGGCTATTATGCTTTACATGAATGGATGATAATTCTTGAATGTTTGTTCCTTCACCAATTTCAATTCTTGCAAGGTCAGCCCTAAGTACGACTTGATACCATATGCTGCTATTACTTTTAGCGAAAACATCACCGATAATTGAACTGTCTGGTGCCACAAAACTACATTCTCTTATAGACGGAGTCCATGTTTTAAAAGAAACAATCATTTTATTCTCCTTGTAAAAAAAGATACATAGGATGTTTAACAAATGTTAAAAACTTGTAAAGGGTGTTTTGTAATCATTTTGCAATATTTTATGGTTACTATTGAAATTCCTTTTCATAATCTACAAATTCTGTATAATAATAAGTAACACCCTGCGATGGTTGTTGTGAGTATAGACTAGGACGCAAATGGATTGCATAACGGTTGCAATGTATCTGGAGTGGCGCTTTTGTTTTACTTTAGTACCCGAACGATATGTTAATTCCCATATTAAGTTTTGTGCGGTTCTATGGTCTATATTTTGACGCCATCTTGGGGGTTTTTTGATATGGACGGAGAGATAAATGTTTCATGAAGCAGTTGTAAAAAAAGTTATTGGTAGTGGCGGTTGGGTTGTTTTGACAAAAGGAAATAACGGTGAATCAGAAAATTGTGGTTCACAATGTAACAGTTGTCATTCGGATTGCAAAAATAACGATCTAGTTTTTGTTGATGACATTTCTTTTGCACAAATCGGAGATACGGTTGAACTACTAATAGAGAACACAAAAATTATTATAGCAGTTGTTGTAAGTTTACTTTTTCCTGTATTCATGCTTGTTTTTGGAATTATTCTTGGAAATGGTGATATCACCAAGCAAGCTATTTACGGTGGTGTATTGTTTCTCGTTGCTGTTGTTTGTGCATATAGCTTTGATAAGAAATTTAAAGCCAAAATTAAAGTAATTAGAATTGTTGAGAAGATATGATGGAAAATAAAGAAAGAATCGCTGGGCTTATTACGGGATTTTCGATAGGGTTATTGTTGGCAATATTGTTTACTCCAATAAAAGGAGTATTATTTTCAAAATCGAGAAAAAAAACCATAAAAAAAATTTTTTATTCTTTACCAGTAATTTTAGATTCTACTTTAAAATTTAAAAATCAAAGTGAACCTAGGAAATTTCAAGAAGGAGAAAACAATGAGAAGGATAGTTGCTAGCATTACGATTCTGGCTATTTTTTTTGCATTGAATGTACAGCTAAAAAGTGTTTTTGCAGAGCAAACAAGCATAACTATATCTTCGGAAAAAACCAAATATTCTGTTGAAGAACAAAAAATCGAGATTACAGTAAAAATTAGCAACGCAAAAGATTTATTTGGGTATTCATTGTCCTTTTCTTATCCACAAAATAAAGTTGAATACGTAGACTTAATTCAAGGAAGTATTTTCCAAGATAATGGCAAAGATGCTTCATTTCAAAGAAAAGTTACTGAAAATGGAATAATAAATATTGGATCCGCTATATTGGGAAAATCTGATGGTATTGATGTTAGCGGAACGCTTTTTACATTAATATGCAAACCAAAATTTATAGGCAAAGCACTGTTTGCGATAAGTGATCTAACTTTAATGAATAGTGAATTAATGGAAATGCAGTGTGAAGCAGATTCTTTTGAAATTGAGATTTATGAGCTTTCTCATGAGCCGATATTGTCCGTTGATCCAGGGTCTATAGACTTTGGAAACGTACAATTTGCAAAAATACCAACAAAAACATTTAAAGTATTTAATTCAGGAGAAGGAGAAATATCCGGAACTCTTGATTCGTATACTCCATGGCTAAAGGTAACTCCAAAAAGGTTTACCGGTGAAACTGAAATTACAATTACTGCCGATACAACGCTGTTGCCACCAAACCAATCGTACAAGGGGAATATTGGAATTCAAAGCAATGGTGGACAGATAGAACTCCCAGTCTCAATATATGTTGAAAAAACTATAGATTCAAAAGCTCCACCATTGACAATATTAACTCCAGATGATGGATTCAAAACAAAACAAAGCAAATTGTTCTTTTTATGCGAAACAGAACCAGGAAGCTATGCAAGCATAAATAAACAGCGCATAGCAGTGGATCAAGAAGATGGTGTTTTCTACTATAGAACAATACTAGATGAAGGAATGAACACATTTATTGTTTCAGTTTGGGATGCTCATAACAATACTCGATCAGAAACAATTCAAATAGAATTAGATACAACACCACCTATGCTAATACTAGATCCTGTTCCAATGGTAACAAGCGATAAGAGTGTTAAAGTAACAGGAAAAACAGATTATGGATCATTTTTGAGCTTTAATGGAGCTGAAGTTCTTGTCAAAAAAGATGGTACATTCCAAATATCTTACCAGGTGATACAAAAAATCAACCAGCTAATTTTTACATCAAAAGATGCCATTGGAAATAAATTAACAAAGTATGCAGTTTTCTTTTACAAACCAGTATTAGACAACTTAATAGTTTTGACCATAGGGAAGACTCTGGGAGTTTTTAATGACAAAGAATTTGCACTAGATACACCGCCACAGATTGTAAACGGTAGAGTGTTTGTACCAATAAATACAATTACTGATATATATGGAGCAGACATGGAATGGAATCAGGAAACAAAGGAGATTCACATCTCTCTTGTGGGCACGCATGTCTTTTTAAAAATAGGTAGTGTAAGTGCAAGAATAGAAAGTGATACAAAAGATACACAATATATTGTTCTGGATGGCGAGCCATTTATCACCAACCAAAGAACTATGGTACCGTTAAGGTTTATATCTGAAGCTTTTGGTTCTGTAGTTGAATACTTACCTTCAACAAAAGAAATAATGATAAAATTTTAACGGAGGATGTGGTGAACGATACAATTACACAAACTGAAGTACCTAGAATAAGGGCTAATTTTTTGGGAGTTATTCTAGGTACATTTGTAGACGCTTTTGGCTATTCCTTATTTTTAATCCCTAATAAGCTAACGCTAGGTGGGATTAATGGGATTGCTATTATAATTTATTACTTAATAGAGGCAAAATATCCAGTAGGAGTAATATATTTAGTATTGAATATCCCGATATTTATATGGGCATTTTTTCGTCTACAAAAAAGAGTAATTTTAACAACTTTTATATCTGTAGTAGCTAATTCATTAGCGATAGATTTTTTCTCAAAATATGTAATACCATCTTTAGATATTCATCCAGACTTACTAATATCTGTTCTTTACGGAGCAGTTCTTTCTGGATTTGGAATAGGAATGCTTTATAGATCTTACGGCTCATTGGGCGGAACTGATATGCTGGCTCAAATAGTTAAAACATATACAAATGCGTCTTTTGGGCAAATAGTAATATCATTGGATGGGATTGTAATACTGTCCTCAGCGTTAATTTTTAAAGATGCAGATCTGGCATTGTTACCACTTCTTGGAATAATAGTGGTTGGTAAAATGATAGATCTTGTTCAGGAGGGTCTATCTTCTTCTAAAGCTGCGCTTGTTGTAACTTCTAAAGATGAAGAAATTAAAGACTTTATTATTAAAGAAATGGACAGAGGGGTAACAATGTTGGAGGGAAAAGGCGGATACACCAAGTCTGGTAAAACAATTCTAATTTGCGCTTTTTCCAGAAGGCAATACTCAACTTTCAAAAAACAAGTTATGTCATTTGATCCAAAAGCATTTGTCATGATTGGATCTTTGGATGAGGTTGTAGGTGAAGGTTTTGAAAGGAAAAGGGACTAAATGACTTCCCAAATTCTTCAAATTAGAGATGTTACAAAAGTATACAAGCCAAACGTTAAAGCACTAGAGAATGTAAGTTTTTCAATCCAAGAAGGTGAGTTTGTCTATTTAATGGGTAGATCTGGAGCTGGGAAAACAACATTATTCAGATTAATCACGAAACAAGAAGACCCAGACTCTGGTGAAATCTTACTAGAAACATTAAAGATTTCTCAGGTTTCAAAAAAGCGTGGCTATAGAATACGAAGGCGTATTGGCATTGTGTTCCAAGATTTTAACCTTATAGAATATAAAAATGTATTTCAAAACATTTCATTTGCACTTGAAATTGCAGGTTTTTCAAAAAGCTATATAAATAAACAGGTACGCTTGGTTCTTGAAATTGTTGATTTGTTAAACAGAGAAAAAAGCATGCCAATGACATTGTCTGGTGGAGAACAACAGAGAGTAGCAATTGCAAGAGCAATTGTTACGAAACCAAGACTACTTTTGGCTGATGAACCAACCGGAAACTTAGATTTTCAAACTTCCAAAGAGATAATTTCTTTATTTAGTAAAATTAACGAAATGGGAACAAGCATTCTAATGGCAACACATGATCTCGATGTAGTAAC
>JAGLCW010000169.1 GCA_023146045.1 Caldisericia bacterium | reverse complement strand
TGTTTTACCACATAGGTAAATATTTTCTTTTTCATCCGTTAAAACGTCATTTACAAAAGCCAATGCATCACGATCGTTGTAGAATGCTTTAAACTATAATTCCACTCAAATTCACCGTTGCTGCTCATTCTTATTGATTCGATTTTCTCACCAGCATTCTCAGTTTTAGTTAAATCATGTGCGTTCATAGGAGATAAAACATATGTACCATTTTCAGTAGGGAATATTCCTACTCTACTCTTTAAATCTGAATTATCCATAAGAAACGCACTAGAATTTTCAGTTGTACCTAAAAGAGTTTTGTAATGTAAGTTGCACTCTGTTTCTAATTGATTTGGGAAGGTTATAGAAGTTACTATTTTTTCTTTATTATTGCATCCAAATTGAACAGCACTAACAAAAACCAAGATTAAGCTTAGTATGATACTTTTTGCCTTTAAATAATTCTTCACTCTATTCTCCTCAATTAATAAATTACTTCTAACCAATTACTTTATACTCCCAAAATATCCAAATTCAAATTTGGGTTAAAAATATTTCAATGGTATATTTAAACTATAAGATGTTGTTTTGATAGCTTATCTAAGAGCAGGAGATTGATGTATGGACTCAAAAAAACATATTTCTCAAGACAAAGAAAAAAAAAGTAGTGTTTCTAATCCAAAAACTTCGTTTAAGCGATATGTAAAATGGATAGTTATTTTTGTCCTGCTAGTAGCAGTTTTAGTTGCTGAATTTGGTCTGTGGAATGGAAAACACATTGGTACCTTGAATCGTGCAATATCTCTAAAAATTTCTACTACTTCATGGCACAGATATACAGATCGATCAAAAGTTGAAAAAGACATAGCTTCAAATCTCCAGGAAATGAGTAATTTTTTGGAATCTGGTCAAATTGATTCGGCTATGGAATTTGTTCATCCAGATCAAAAAGATTCCTACTATAGTCAATTCACCACTTATCCAGATCGCATTCCTGCATTTGTAGAAGGACTTAGATCTGCCAAATTGGTATTTATTAGTGAAGAATTAAATGCATATGAATCAGAAAGATTGGCAAGAGTGGAGTTGTTAATTCCAGAAGAGATTTCTTCCACAGATGAGAACTCTAAGAAATATCCATGCACATTAACGTGTATACTATTTGAAGAACGGTGGGTGATTGACTCATGATAAAACAGAAAAAGGTTTTCCAAAGACATACAATCTCACGATTAATTTCGATAATTCTTGTTGCTTGTATTATATGGAATAGTGGAAGTTTTCTTGCCTTTGCATGGGAACAAGATGCTCATCAAATAATCAACGAAAAGGCAATACGTAATTTTCAAAAGTACGAAAAACATGCCAATAAATATACTAACAATCATGTGGACTTAAATTCATTTGTTAATTCTCCAAAGGTTACTTCTACCAGCAAAACATCATACTATCACACTCAAGAGTGGAAGAGGTTGCAAGCCGAGAAGCATATTATTCATGGTGGATATTCCGCTGATGAACCCCATTTGTATGTATCTGTTAAACATTTTTACAATCCGATTTCTTCAAATAGTTCTCCACAATTAACAGATTTAGCTAAATACCATGGTATTGGCTGGGATGCTCTTCCGGCAACGGATTGGGCATTAACAAGAAATGAAAATCCTTACACTCTTATGCGAGCAATGATAAATTATAAGAAGTGCATGGAAATTGCTTCAGACTCTTCTGTTTCCTCTATTCCGGTTACTGGAGATTTTCGAGATTTTGCAGGAGAACCGAAAGATATTGAAGAAATGCGAGATATGTATGCCGGTAAAGCCGTAAGAGGGTTGGGAGAAGTGCTTCACCTTGTTGCGGATATGACTCAACCTGCACATGTTCGAAATGATGCTCATCCAAAATGGGAAATCACAGAAAGTGCAATAACAAAAAAAGCTGCTACTGCTCTTGTAAACGAACCTCGCAGAGACAGACTAAACATATATGGATTAGGAAAAACCACCGGAGATATCATGAGGGGTATTGCTTATTGGACAAACCAACATTTTTATTCTGAAGATACTATGTATGACCCTGGCACAGAAGTGAAACCGAGAAACGGGATGAAGCCATATTCGTCTCCAGTTTTTTCTCATTTTGTGGAAAAAAAGTACAAGGGTTATCCAACTTGGTTTCGGAACTATTCAGGACTGAATGTTCCTATGTTTCGAAAAGAACGCGATTGGTCTTTCATAAACTATAGATACATTATCACTCCTGAATTTGCCGTGGAACAGGGAAGAATCTTGTTACCTATAGCTGTAGCAGGATGCACTAGAACTATCGATTTATTTTGGCCTACTTTAGAATTAAAACAGGATGTAGTAGAAGTAGAAGTTTCTCCAGAGATAGTTAAAAAAGCTGAAGAACAAAATATTTTGGAAGTTAAACAATTTGAAGCCAACATACATATTGGCCACCTTTTACAAAAAGATCCTCAATGGATTGAATATGGCTTGCAAATTCACTATTCGGGTCCTGGTGAATTATGGAAAATTCGAGGTTCTCGACATCGCAAGGTCACGAATCTAGAATTTAAAAATGGTAACGTAGTAACTTTTCAAGACCCAGAAACAGGTGAAATGACTGAAGGTAAACCACAATTCATACTACCACTTGGTTCACCAAAACGATCCCACCTCTCTGGTCCTGTCGTCGACTATACAGTAGAAATGGAAGATGCTTTATACGTAAAATTAGATGCTGGAGTCCAGCATGTTACAAGTGATCCATATCTTTTCGAGCTAGAAAAACCCAAAATTCTGGTAAATACCGAAAACAAAACAATTATGCCTGGAGAAAAAATTGACCTAGAAGCAACAGTAGAGAGCCCTCCAGAGAGATATAGGTTGGAATGGTACATTGTCAACATGGACCAAGATACTGATTCATTGGAACCACCTAAACCCATTTACACAAGTGATTTGATTCTTTCTCACAAATTTGAAAAAGAAGGCGTTCATCGAGTTACAGTAAAATTGTATGATAGAAAAAGAAAACTGGTGGTTGCAGAAGATTACATGGACGTTGTTTCTGAGTTTGTGGATTTATCTGGTGGTTGGAACCTTGTTCTTACAATTGAAAAAGAAAATGCTCTCTTTATAAATTTTATTCAACTCTTGGTAAAAGGAATCATACAAATATTCAAACCTCTTGCAGAAGCTAACGGTGGAACTGTAGATGAATCTGTCGTAGATAGATTTACACTTATTGGGTCTACTATTGAATATCGTGTTCATCTTCACAAAGCAATGGAAAATGAGATTTATTACGAGGGAACAATAGAATTTACAGGTTCCAATACCGATTATTTTTCCGCTGCTGACTTTGGGTTTTCAAGTGTAGTGTTAGCAATGGAAAAGAAAAATCTTATTTTGTATGCTGTTTCTGTGAACGATTATGGCAAAACCGTTCAAACTCCTTTTCTAACAAAAGGCAAACTCACAGGTATCAGACGAATAGATGGAAAGTTTAAGTTTCCAGGTTCATTTCAGGGCACTTGGAAAGCTACTAGATAAAGCATCCTGAAAGACTTAAATTATTACAATATTGATTCATACAGCACTGATTCTAACTCGTGTGCCACACTATTAGTGGAAAGGAAATTTATGACGACTGATATAACTAGGACTAGATTTATGATCAATGTAACTTTCGGGGTAGAAGAAGAACAAGATGAAATAATCGCTGTTTATGATTTAGTCAGTAGGGCGTATCCGAAACATAATACGTATAGCATTACCTTTAACACAAAGAATAACAATGTTTTAATCAGTTATATGACACCTAAGTCCTCCAAAATGTGTACAATAAAGATAGGCTTGTTAGAGCTGGCAAAATTAGCTTACAAAGAAAAAGTAGTTGTTAAAATTTCACTCGGAGACCTTAATCGAAGTCTTTATTAAGTTTTTATAAAAATCAACTCTAGGGAGGCACTAAAGTGAACTCAGAAGAACTAATTTATGAAGATAATCAACATTTAAACATGTGGTGGGTATGGTTAATAGTTATCCTATTGACTATTTTTATGTGGTATTCCGCCATTATGCAGCTCATTTTTAATACACCCATTGGTACAAATCCAGGTTCAGACACGTTTATCTTTATTTTCTGGCTACTATTCGGTGTATTGTTTCCAATTTTCATTGCAACATGCAACATGCTTATTAAAGTTGACAATAAATGCATTAAAATAGTATCTGGCAACAGACTCCTGTTTAACAGAACAATAATGCTTAACAATATCTCTAAGGCAGAAATCAAAACATATAACCCGCTAAAAGAATACGGTGGTTGGGGGAATAGAGGATTTGGCAAGAACAAGGCATACACAGTTAGCGGGAACAGAGGACTACAGCTTACTCTCATTGATGAATCAAAAGTTCTTATTGGCAGTAATGACCCTGAATCACTACTAGAAATCATCAAGACAATGATTAACTAATGGTTTTGAAAGTCCACCAATCTAAATCGCACTAATATTTGACATTTTAATTCTTAGTGCTAGTATGATGTTGTAATGGATTAAGTTACGTTGTGGCATTAGATTTGATTATTATATTTAATTTTTAGGGATTAATGAGGTGGAATAGATGTTATTCAAGAGAGTTTCCATTTTTCTAATCAGTGCAATTATCTTTGTGTCGTTTTTTTCTATTGGTTTTTCAACAATCGGGTTTTGCTCGAGTGAATGGGTAGAAGTTATTACAGACTCAAAAGATACTAGCCTATCAGCAGATATAAAAAGCGTAAGCGTTAAGGATGATGGTAAAAATTGGTCTTTTAAGATGGAAAGCTGGGGAGACTGGAATGTAGAAAAATACCATGGTGCAATAGTTCTACACTTCAACACTGCTGGTTCAAGAAACCCCGAAGACAATGACTATGCATTAGCAATTTTTCAAACTGACGATATATATTTTGGTTTTTTCTCTAGTCTTGAGTCATCATTAGAAGACATAATCGTTTGTGAATTCAAACCTAGCGATTCAATAGGAACATTCAGCATAAGTAAAAAATCTTTATTAGCAAAAAAAGGTAAATTTTCTTTACGTAGTTACATCATTTACTTACCTGAAAAAAAAACATATCTTGACGCTGCTCCAGATGACCAAAAGATGAAACTTTTCAAAGGTAATGGAAAACCACCAGAAACAAAACTAGGTGTCAATGTTTGCGATTTAAAATTTGGTGAAGTGCAGAAAAATGCCACAGAGTATCTCCCAATAAGAGTTTTCAATGAGGGTGCAGGAACTATTACTGGCACAATTACTTGTACAGACAATATTCGTTCATCAAGAAGCAATTTTACACTTGACGATTTTGACGAGAAAGAGATATCAATAATCGTAGATGGAAAAAAGCTAGATCAAGGTGTTTATTCTGAATCAATTCGATTTGAATCTGACCATGGAAATGAAACCATACAAGTCACATTTGAAATCCTTCCAGAGCCATTATTGGGTATTGATGTTGAAACTATTGATTTTGGAGACTGCTTAAGGGGTCAAAATATTCAAAAGAGATTTATAGTTTATAACAAGCGAAAAGGACCAATAACTGGGACTTTATCATCAAAAAATCCATGGATGAGAACATCAACAGAAGCTTTTTCTGAACACTCACAAACTATTACTTTAGCTTTGCACACAAAGAGAATAGATCCTGGAGAGTATAACGGTAGCATCAGAATTAGATCTAATGGTGGTACAGAAACAATACTAGTAACAATGAATTTACTATCTTCATATATTGTTGACAAAGAAGAAATCGACTTTGGAAAAATTGATATAGACACATACGAAAGAACTCCAATTCCATATACAATTACAAACAATTCTGGAAAGAAACTTGATATTACAATTTCAAAATCTGATTGGTGGATTTCTACGAAATGCGCAGAAATTGAACTTGAAGATGGAAAAACTCAAGAATTTGAAGTAGAAATTAGTACAAGATTGATGAAAGAAACAAATTTCCAATATGAGGGGCTTATAACAATAGAATCTAAGTATGACACCGTTGAACTACCAGTTAAAGCATATATTGGACAGAAAGCACCAGAATTAATGTGGGTTAAAGATGAAGAAGAACCTGACTGCGTAAACCAAAAACTCTTTTATGGAACTGAAGCTTTTGAGCATGTGTTTATTTTTAAAAATTCTGGTAGCGGTTTGCTAGAAAATACATATGAAATAGACAAATCCGATGCTAACTTCCGAATTTTTGCAAAACAAAAAGAGTTTTTAAAAGATGAAAGTGCTGAAGTAAAAATTAAACTAAAAACAAAAAATCTTGAACTTGGAATGTACAACACAGTGCTTTCGGTAAAATCCAATGGTGGAGACATTGAAATACCAATAACAGTAGAGATTATTGAGAAACCAAAAATTATTATTAAGCTTTCTATTGGATTAAAAACGGCAACGATAAATGGTGAAGAAGTAATACTAGATGAGGCTCCATATATAAATAATGGAACTACCATGGTTCCACTAAGATTTATAGGTGAAGCTTTTAATGCAGAAATTGAGTGGTTCAACATTGAAAAAGGAAGGATAGAAATTCGTTTAGGCGAAGACGTTATCCAACTGGATATTGGTAAAACCATTGCATACATAAATGATGAAGAAAAAGTTCTAACTGTCCCACCAGAAATAAAATCTGGAAGAACCTTTGTTCCTATACGTTTTGTGAGTGAAGCGCTTGGAGCTAAAATAGAATGGAACGGGGCACTTCAAACAATTACAATAACGTTTGAACTAGATACTATTCCAGAAGAAGATGAAGAATGAGAAGGTAATTAACAGACTCAATAAAACATAACTTTTAAATATCTTTAGAATATTTCAA
>JAGLCW010000168.1 GCA_023146045.1 Caldisericia bacterium | reverse complement strand
GTAGAACTTGATGCAACAAACTCACAAACACAGATCATGTCAGTATTAACCGGAAACCTTGATCTTGCAAAGAGATGTAATGTTGTTAATGACTTTAACGAAAATGAGCAGGAGAAAATCGGAGATCTATACGCAGACATAGCTGATGCAATGAGCGATCTATTCGCAAAATATCAAACACAACAATAAGGAACACAATGAGCAAATTACAACTAACAGAAAATGGCAACACAAAGAGATTTACAAGATCAGAAGTTAAATATCCATTTATGCAAGCTGGCTATGGTCAAAGAGAAAAAGGAACCAAAGCACAACTTGAAGCAGATATGGCAAAAGGAAAGTATGATAAAAATACCTATCCATTATTTGTACAGGCAGTTGAGCAGATTGTACCAGGGTTCTATACATTGCTTGAATTCGTAAATGACTCATGGGATCCAGAATCAATACTTACAACATTTGTACTACCTGATGGATTTAAAGTACAGTGTAAGCCAACCTCGGCTGATTGGTACGAATTTAAGCCACTTGGTCTATTCCCAATTACAGCTAAAGTAGGTGGTGTAGCAAAAGAAGATGAAACTCTTATCCTATGGGTGTCTATCATCCATTCAATTGATGCATACATTGCAAGACAGGTCATTGCAAGATGTGACTTTCCAATTATCACAATACATGATGCATTCAGATGTCATCCCAACAATACCAAGAAAATGAAAAAAGCCTATAATGAAATAATGGCAGAAATCAATGAAGGTAGACTATTTGAGGACATCATGCAACAGATCACAGGACAGACAATCAATACAATTGGAACCAACATCACAACTAAAGACATCTTAAAAGCAAAATATTCCATCTGTTAATAAGGTGGAAATCACATCAAATGGCATAATTGCTGTTTGATGTGAATTTTTTTCTTTTTTTACTTAAAAGCACACAAAGTGGTGCTAAGATGGAAACCCAAAACAATCACCCATGGAAACTACACAGGGGAACCCAAACGGACTCAAGCTAATATGAGGCTTTTTTTCGCTAAAATATAGCACGACAAGACCTTCTCGATAGGTTTGAGTCAAAAGGACAAATCATGCCAAATGTTGAGCAGCCAATCAGGCCATTAAAGCAATCAGATTTCCAATCAAAAATAATATATGATCCTATGGAAACCATACGTGGTGAAGGGCGTGAAGCCGTATTCCTGTGTGACAATTGTAACAACACTTTCCAGAATAATATCCATACGGAAAAGAAGAAAAAAGTTGGTTGGTGTAGAGAGTGTCTTTATAGAGTCAGATATCCAGAATATTATAAAAAAAACGACATCATTGATTATTTAAAAAAACATGGTTCTAAATCAGAGAGTATGAGTGGATTTTTTGGTGTGAGGCGTAATCGATACGTTAATTCATTTGTAGCCACGATCAAAGAAAAGGGCTATCAAATAACTATCGGTACAGCAGACACAGCAGAAGAAGCCGCATATTTGTATGATAAGTATGTATTGGATAACTTCTTAGACAGACAACTAAATTACGAGCATCATTCTCGATAAAAGGCTAATTTTTGATTATGCACTACGGTTATTGGAACCAATGCATATCAATAACATTAAGGAAACAAAAAATGTTAAGATTACAAAATATCTGTATTCAAAGTACAATGGATTACGAAAAGTTCACGGCAATGGTAGGTAATAGAGCAATCATGGATGCAAACGTCAAGAAACTTGTCGTAAGTATGGGCAAGGGCCAACTGGCATCTATTGGTATTGTAAATAAAAAAGGTGAGATCATTGATGGTCAACACAGATACAAAGCCTGTAAAGAACTTGGTATTCCTTTTTACTACATAATAATGCCTAATTATGGCATTGAAGAAGTACATACGTTGAACAGTAACATGAAAAACTGGACCAACCGTGACTATGTGCATCAGTACGCAGACAGATATATGAATGGTGAAAAACTATTCATTCACTACTTTAGACTACAAGCTTTTATGGAGATGCATTCACTTCACCTTAACGATGGCCTTTTATTATTGGAAGGTGGTATCAAAAGCGGTACGCAAACATTGAGAAACGGTACGTTCAAGATCACAGAATCAACAGAATCAGCAGAAGAAAGACTGGGTGAACTTATGGAACTTGAGAAGATACTTGGTTCTAAAACTTGTTCACAAACATTTTGGCAAACATATATTCTTTCAAGAAGAGTAGAAGGTTTCGATCCAGACAGATTCTTCAATAAGATCAAAGCTGCCAAGGGAGCAATTGATGAGGCTAAAGATACATTCAATTCATATATTTCAATATTTGAAGAAGCTTACAATAAAGGAAAGAATAAGGATCTAAATCTTGCATATCCAGCAAAGCAGCTTGATAAACAGTTACGAAGAAACCGTAGTGAAGATGTAACGTATGAAGACTAAAAATGTAGAAATAGCCAAGATAATAAAACGAAAAGACAGACCTCGAAAAATCAATCAGAAAAAGGTTGACGGCATTATCAAAAGAATTGCCGAAGAGGGCCAACTAGAGCCTATTGTTATCACAAGTTATAATGAGATCATTTCCGGTGCACACAGATATGAAGCTAACAAGCAGATGGGAGAATTGTTTATTTCTGCTTATGTATTAGAATTTAATAAAAATTCTATTGATATATGTCTTACTGAAGAATCATTAGAAATTGCTCGTGACTATATCTTAAAGACGGACAAGATGGATATCTATGATACAATCAGAAGATTATCAAAAGAGCAAAGAAAAAAAGGTATAAATCTTCCAAACACTGTCGGCATGTCTCACAAAGAAGTGGATGACCTTCGCATGGAAAGACGACAAATTGATTCTATCAGAGCTGGTTTTAGAAATAAAACAAGTGCAGATAGAACCAGAAGAGTTGTCAACAAAGGTATACATGAACTTCAAGACGCTTTTAATTTAAATCTTATTACAGAAGCTAGTGCATATAAGTTAGGAAGAAGTTTAAAAGAAGAACAAAGAGAATTGCTTCCTACTATAATATCCGGTGAAGTTGTACCCGAAATATCATCAAGCGGATCTGAAGTACATAAAAACAAAATACTAAAAATTCAAGAGCAAGACAAATACGGTGCGTATGTTGAAACAAAATGTTATACCAGTGATCCGGAACAAACAGCAAAGAGCATAGCCAAACAATTTGGTGTTTTGAGAAAAGATGCATTTCGTGCACTTATTATTGAAATGGTAAGACAACTTAAAATGATGAATACAGGAAAAATTGTCTATCCAGAACCAGATACATATAAACAATTCAGTTACGGTCTACGAAAAGTATCAGATGGAGATTTTAATGAGATCACTGCACTTTGGGAATCCGGTACCGTATCCAAAATTCTAATTCAACAAGAGTATGACATTGGCAGACAAGTAATAGATAATATAGTAGATATCTATGAACAAGAAAAGAAAAAGGGCATATAGTGAAAAACTTACTAGAAGGCGTATTTGTAATAGCAATATTAATGGGTGCATTATTTGTAGCCTCAGCAGTCATGGGTGCAGGTATGTATGTAGGATATGTCATCATGCAGGCAATCGCATGAAATACTTAGTTATGAACTTCA
>JAGLCW010000167.1 GCA_023146045.1 Caldisericia bacterium | reverse complement strand
CAAATTACTGATGACTACTATGTACCTACAACACACTTTTTTGCTTTTAACAGGGCAAGGCTAAAAGATGATAAAAAGCTGCAACAAAGAGGTGTAGATGCGATAGAAAACATCAGTTCTGCAGCAAAAAACATTCCTGGATTTGATTGCAAAACACTTATTGAACCTGTTAGAACTATCGAGGAATATAGAGAAAACCCAGAAGACCCAAAAGTAACACAAAAAACAGTATTTGATAGTTTAGAAGAATATGCCAAATCTGTTACAGCAAAAGAAACATTCATTATCTATTCTCATTCTCATGGACTAAAAAATTACTTTAATCCTGAAGAACCATGGGGCGGATTATATTTAGATAAACCAGGTAGTGATTTACCACACAAGGGAATTACCACATGGCCTCAATATGCAGAAAAGCTCCTAGCTATTCCAGCAAAAACAGTAGTGGTTCTTACAATGTCATGCTATTCCGGAGGCTTTGTAGATTATTTAAAAACCATAGAAGATCAATGGGTGGATAGAGAATCAAAAAAGCGTAACTTTTTGCTAATCACATCGCAGAATAGCACTGAAATGTCCAAAGCTGTACGCATAGAAGGAAAAATATGCAATCCATTTACCTATGCAGTTCAAAAAGCTTTCGAAGGAGAAGCGGATGGATATTTGTCCAACAAACCTGATGGAAAAACAACAATTGAAGAATTCAAACAGTATATTCTAGATACAACCCATAAGTACAACCCTAAGGCTTACCCTCAGTTTATAGGATTATATTTACCATCAACAGTTCTTTTAACGCATCCATACCAAATTCCAAAATTGAACCAAAGTTAATTAATTGCAGTAAGGTTCTCCAGTCCGAAAAGGTTCTCTAGTCTGGATTTGGGTACGTGATCATTATTTCTCTTGTTTCACCGTTCCAACCAACCTTTGCTCCTAGATTTTCAGACACAAAGCGAATAGGTATCATTGTTCTTCCAGAGATAATAGTAGGTGGGACAGTTAGGCTAACTTTTTTACCATTTACTTCTCCAATATTATTATCTACCTTAAGTGTTATTGTTGTGCCATAAAGTGTAAATTTGACTCCACGGATATCTGCTAACCACTCAATTTCAGCTCCCATAGATTCACCAATAAATCTAAAGGGCACCATTGTAGTACTTTTCATAATTAATGGAGCAACATCTAGTTTAATCAATTGTCCATTCACTTCTGCAGAAGCATTATTTATTTGGAGTAGTATTAATATCTTTTCTGGAAGTACTAAATGATGATTTAGTATTGAAGCATTGCCAGCTCGATCTACAGCTTTCAATACAAAATTATTAACTCCTTTTTCTAAAGAAGTATCAAATGAGAAAACACCATTTTCATCAATATTGACTGGTTCTTCGTTAATCGACAAGTTACAACAACCACTGGCTTTACCTTTAAGAACAGCATCAGAAGTTTTATATAGTTGGTATTCTTCATTTGTTACAAGAATTTCAGGTGGTTTTGTGTCTAAAACAATTATACAATTAAGGTTTGTTTCGTTTCCATACGAATCAGTTGCTGTTAGAGGAATAGGATTATCTCCTTCTTCTAACGAAATATTTGCACTAAATTTTCCATCAGCTGAAACTAAAACTTCTTTTCCTTTAATTGTTAAAGTTACTCCAGCTTCTGTAGTTCCTTGTAGCAATAAATTCTTTACATTAGTGTAATAAAAGTCTTCAAAAAAGTTTAGACTATCAGTGTTAATCTCTATTTTTGGAGGAGTATTATCTATAACTATCATTTTGACACTTACTAATTTGTTCCCACCATTAGATAATATTTCAACTGACTCAGAATATTCTCCAGGTTCAAGGTTTTCTGTTTTAGCAGTAAGAGTAATTATTTTTGTATCATCATCTATTTCTGAAGGACTTACTTCAAGCCAAGTAGAATTACCAATTACTGAAACAGTTCCAATTAATCCATCTAATGCATGGTTTTTTATTGATACTGTTTGCTCAGAAGTTTCACCTTGTTCTACTTCACCAAAATCTACTTCTGTTGGTCTAATGCTTATATCTGGCATAGATGCTTCAAAATAAGTTAAGAAGTTTTTAGAGTTTAATACTACAATACCCTTTCCATAAACAGCTATTGAGCTGACATTACCAAAATCTTCATTTATTTCTGTTTTTTCAAGAGTTTTACCATTTTCCATGGAAAGCATCATTAATTTTTTAGGTCTCTGATAGAAGGGCATACCTCCTTTACTGCTAAGTTTATAATGCCAACATGAGAAAACCAATTTATCGTTTGCAATAATCATACCTGGGCAACTAAAGTTGATGAAGTAGTCATCCAATCTAATTCTTTTCTCCCATTGTATATCTCCAGAAGATTTTTGAAGAGCAAAGATATAGCCAGGTTTAGCAGTAAAAATTACTAAATCTTTAGAGAGTTTTGGTGTAAAATCTTGAGCATTAATGCCTTCCTTGTTGAAAGACCAATTGGTTTTACCAGTAGAAGAGTTTAATGCTAAACACTCACATTCATAGGTTTCATCATTACTACCTTTGTGAATGACAGTATATATTTGTTGATTGTCTACACTTGGGCTACATATATTATTGAAACCATCAAATGTTCTGGTCCATTTTTTTTCTCCAGTTGTTTCATCAAAACATGAAATAGAGGCAAATCCATTGCTTTGTATTGCTTTACCATTTTCCCATATAACTGGATATCCACATACAAAAATACAGTCGTTTGCAATAGCTGGAATACCGCAGTCTGACAATCCAGAAAGTGGTATTTCTTTTTCCCAAATAATTTTCCCAGTTTTAGCATCAATTTTTGTTAAAATCGACTTCGTTGATTCAATGTAACTACTTTCTTCACCTTCATTAACCCTTTTCATGCAAGAGCTTTTTACAAAAATACAACCATTACTATATTGCATGCTACCATACATCATATCTTTCATTGGAATTTCAAAAAGAACTTTGTGACTATCTAAATCAATAGAAGTTATATAACCACCAGCTTTACCAGCCAGAATATCATCTACTGTGAAAGTGCTAGAAACCCATACTTGATTAAACTCTGGTAAAACCAAAGGACTTTGTTTGCTAACATAATTACCTTTTACGTCGACACTCCACAATTCTTCTGCTTCTTCAATATCATAAACAAGAAGTGTAGCACTGTCTGTATCTTTGTATCTAGTATTTAGGAAGAAAGCTTGTTTGTTATAGCAGACGATGCCTTTACTAACGCCATATTCTTTATATGAACCAAATAACAATGGATATTCACGATGTTCTTCTAATGGGTCCATTAGAGATGTGGTTGTATAACCATCTAGCGTTGAATTATTATATATAGACAACCAAGGATAGTTCCCTTCTTTGTCATAAGGAACTCCCTTAGACCCATATGCCATAGGTTGAAAAAGAAAACTGAAGCCTAACATTAACAAAACTAGCGAAAATGAAACAATTTTCTTCATGAGTAATTAACCTCCCACGGAACAAACAAATGCTTAAAATTTACCTATTAAAATACGTTAAATAGTTTTTAGGAGAGTACTTTTCATTTAGATAAAGAAAAGTACTCTCAATTAAAGCTAAACTTTATTGTTTAGCTGGATATGTTACAGTAATTTCTTTAGTATCAGAGTTCCAATCTACTGAATGTCCTGTAAATTCAAATACAAGTCGAAGAGGGACAATGTAGTTTGTCCTGCTATTAGATTTTAACTCATTCCAAAAGGCAGGTTGTATTCTTTCTGTTTTGATGATGTTAAAATCTGCGGTTATTTCTTCTTCATCAATATAATATTTCTGAGATGGGTGTATCATTTTCAAAATAGAATCATTTGCTTCATAGCTTATAACCGATTCATTTGTCTTTTGATAATACTCAAGTAACGGCCCATTTATATTTGTTGGGGCTATGAAAAATATATCAATACCCGATCTTCCAGATTCTTCTATTGAAATTGGGTTATACAGAGAACCATTACCTGCTACACCATCTACAACGCCGTGAAAATCAGATGATCCAACCTTGAAAACATACTGATAACTTTCTGGATTTACTTTTTCATCAGCTTGCGTATTGGTCAAAAACATTGAAAACATCAAGCAAAACGAAAGTGCTACTAATAAAAGTTTCTTTAACATTTTTAAGTAAACCTTTCTATCAAATTGGTGGACACGGGTCAGGAGGCCAAGCACCATGTGGAAATTTTGGAAAAGCAACTATTTTACCACTAACGGGATCTGGTACTGGGTTGGAACCTCCTCCATACCAGTATTGTTGTTGTGTCCCGTATGGATCAACATTGCCATCATCATCGAATCTGGCAAAATTTTGAAAACCATACCTTGTACCTGGAACAGAACCTCCTGATCTAGAGCCTATTGACCAAGCTCCATCAGGATTTGAATCAGTACCATACGGTATATATCCTAAGTATACCATACAATCATGGCTTATGTTACTTTTAGCATCTAAACCCCATGAATTACCACTAGAACTGTAATCCATTTTAAAACCTACATATGAACCATCGCTTTTTTTAAAAAAAACGATAAGGTCAATTGGATTACCATCAGCATCGTAAGCAGACCCTGAATAAGATCCTAAACCATCTTCTATATCTTCTGCGATTTCTTCAATAAGGTCATCGAGTTCGTGTGTTGGAGGATCTCCATCTGGATCATTTTTTACTTCTTTCCATTCATCTTCATCAATTTCACCATCTCCATTCGTATCTTCCCATATATATGCATGTGGACCAGTACCATCTCCTTTGTCTTCAACCTTTACGACTTTACCTGAAGATGTTCTGCCTATAATAGTAAATTTAACAGGTCTTTTTACATCATCGCTATATGTTTTAACGGATGTGGATGCTGAATTATCTCCACTTACTGGTATTTGATCCCATGTTCCCAAGACATCATTAGCGGTATATTTAAATCCTGTATAAGTAGTACTACCTACCTCCATATAAGCTAATGTACCAATTGTTGATGCAACACTAAAAGGTGCATCAAAACTGTTGTGTTGAATAACTCTATAATCTGTAGATGAATTACCGTCATAACAGATTTGTGTGATTGTGTCTCCGTAATAACCATCGCCAGAAAAAATTGGTAAAGCAAATTCACTTGCTGAAGTTATTTCAAGGGAGTTAAATGATATTATATTACTCAAATATTCCATTCGATCATCGAAATCAACATCTCCTGGAATAAATGTGGTTTGTTCATTGTTCCCATCAAGTATAGCTTCGCCAGTATCAGCAAACTCATATAAATTTACATCACCTGTTGTATTGTTGATTTCAATTAATTTGTAATCAGTATCGTTTATTGACGCTTCAACTACAACATCAAATGTATCAGCATAAGTTTTTGTTATTTGGGAAACGCCAAAAATAGCACAAAAAATTGAAAGTACAACCAATATGGATATTAAACGGCTAGAAATTCTCTCTCTCTCTCTCTCTCTCTCTTACGAAAATATTCATAAACTACCTCTTTCTTAAAAAACGCATTTAAACGTTTAGCCAAGCATTGTTTACAAAAAACATTAAATCTAACGTCTGTTAAATAACATGAAGTGCGTAAAATTGATTTTTGTTGTTTGGTTTACCTCCTT
>JAGLCW010000166.1 GCA_023146045.1 Caldisericia bacterium | reverse complement strand
TGCGGGCGCTGCATTTTATCATACCAAGGGTGAGGATATCCGCTTCAAACCCGCACTGCCCTTTGAAACTGGGTTGGGTAGCACTTTACAACACATGCTCCCAACATAGCCTATCTTTATTACGGAGGTACAGATATGAGAAAATGTGGACAATCGTTAATATTAAAGGAAGAACAGCGAAAAGTACTGGAAAAGATAGTAAGAACAAGAACTGAACAGGCAGTTAGAATATGGCGTGCCAGAATCATTCTTGAATATGCTGAAAAACCAAACATATATGCTCTTGCTAAAAAGTATAATACCAACAGACCTAAAGTAGAACGTACAATACATAAAGCATTACAGTTTGGTCCCATAGAAGCATTAGATGATTTACCACGTTCAGGAAGAAAAGAAGTTATTTCAGATCAGGCAAGGATGTGGGTCTGTTCATTAGCTGTTACTTCTCCTCTGGAATTAGATCTTCCAGAAGAAACATGGACTTTATCACACTTATCTTCTTATATACAGAAGCATTGCAATGAAAAAGGATATCCTGCTCTTAAGAACATACAGAAAGGTTCTTTAAGCAGAATGCTTAAAGAGAATCATATACAGCCTCATAGAATTCGTTACTACATGCATTCTAAAGATCCTGACTTTGATACTAAAGCAACAAACGTCTTACTGACATACCATGAAGTAAATCTGCTTAAAGAAAAGAAAGCTCTGGACAATAATAATGCTATTGTTTCGCCAGTACCTTTCAAAGAAGAAGAACAAGAATGGACTGTTGTTTCATATGATGAAAAACCAGGAGTACAGATAACAGAATCTAAAGGTATAACAACATATCCTGCTCATTATGGTAAACAATCCACTATTTACAGAGATCCTGAATATATAAGGCATGGCACCTTGGATATTCTGAGTGGACTGGATCTTGTTACTGGTCATATTCACATGAACATTAAAGAAAGACACAGATCAAGAGAGTTTGTTTCTTTTCTTTCAGAACTTGATGAATATTATCCAGAGAATATTGAAATAAAAATCATATTGGATAATCACAGCGTTCATACTTCCAGAGAAACAAGAGCTTATCTGAAAGAACACAGTGGAAGATTTACCTTTATCTTTACTCCCACTCATGCTTCATGGCTTAACCTCATTGAAGTATTCTTCAGTAAACTTCAGAGATGTTTCCTGAAGAACATGAGAGTAAAATCAAAGGAAGAATTCATACAAAGATGTAATGCATATATTGAAGAGCTTAACAAAGAGCCTGTAATATTCAGATGGAAATACAAGATGGATAAAATGGATCAATATGATATGTTATTTAGGTAACGATGTACTAGTAGATCGTTTCCCAAATAGTGTTGCTTTATTGACATATTCGTGATATACTCAGGTATCTTTCATTAATGAGGTGTCTGAAATGTCAGAAACAGTTAGAAGAAAAAGAATCAGATTTCAACTTTCCGATAAACAGAAAGAAACACTGGAAGAAGTTGCCAGAAGCCGTACAGAAAAACATTCACGTGTAATGCGTGCCAAATACATTCTTGACTTCACCAGTGGAATCTCTATCAAGAAAATATCAGATACTTATGGCGTTCATAGAGTTACAATAGAACGTACACTTGATAAAGCTGTCTTTGGACCAATAGAAGCATTAGATGATCTAAAAGGAAGAGGAAGGAAAGGAGTAATATCAGATCATGCTAAAATGTGGATGCTTCATATAGCATGTACAAATCCAATGGAACTTGAACTTCCTTATGAAACATGGTCAATGGAAAAGCTTGCATCATACTGTAAAGAACATGGTCCAAAAAAAGGTTATTCATCATTATGTAATATTCAAAAAGGTACAGTATGTAAACTGCTTAATAAAAGTAACATCAAACCATTCAAGGTAAAGTATTATCTTGATAGTACAGATCCAGACTTTGAATCTAAAATGACACAGGTACTGCTTACATATAAACAGGTTCAGTTACAGCTTGAAAAGCAGAAGAAGGAAGAAGATTCACCTGATCCTGAATACTTTGATAAATCTGTACAATCTGATAAAGAACAAGAATGGACTGTTGTATCTTATGATGAAAAACCAGGAGTACAAATGACAGAAACAAAGGGAGATACTAAATATCCTCTTTCATGTAATGGTAAGAATACAACATTATCAAGAGACTATGAATATATACGTCATGGAACCATATCTATTCTGAGTGGTATTGATCTTTTAACAGGACATGTTCACATGCATATAAGAGATAGACATAGAAGCTGTGAGTTTATTGACTTTCTTACTACACTGGATAATTATTATCCACCTGAAACAACTATTGAAGTTATTCTTGATAATCACAGTATACACAAATCTAAGGAAACAAGAGCTTATCTTGAAGAACACAGTGGAAGATTTACTTTTATCTTTACTCCAACTCATGGTTCATGGCTTAACCTCATTGAAGTATTCTTCAGTAAACTTCAGAGATGTTTCCTGAAGAACATGAGAGTGAAATCAAAGGAAGAATTCATACAAAGAATGATAGCATACATAGAGGAGCTTAACAGAGAGCCTGTCATCTTCAGATGGAAGTATAAAATGGATACGATAGAGGTGGAGACATTATAGTGTTAATTTGGGAACGATGTAATAGAACTTAATAAAACAGTAATTCCCATCTTCT
>JAGLCW010000165.1 GCA_023146045.1 Caldisericia bacterium | reverse complement strand
CTGCTACCCCTATTTTTTTTATATTAATTAATCTCTATAATCTTCAAAAATTCCAATTTCATCTTGCATATGAATTCTGCGACTAATATCACATAATTTGCCAGATGTAGCCTTTAAACCACAAATAACGTTACTAGGTGCTTCAATTATTTTGTTGCAAATTGCAAGGACTTCTTCATGAAGTGTTTCTGCTGGAAATATTTCATTTACTATACCGTGTTGTTTGGCTTCAATAGAAGAAACAATGCGACCAGTGTAAAGTAATTCTCTAGTATACCTAATCCCAGCAGTGTTTATTAGTTGTGTTATACCACCAAATGCTGGTGTTACACCATTTTTAACTCCAGGAAAACCAAATCTAGCTTTGTCAGAAGTGTACAAAATGTCAGCCAGCAAGGCAAGTTCAAAACCTGCATCTAGGGCATTTCCATTTACTTCAGCGATAACTGGTTTACCAATTTCAGATAATTTGTTGAATACCTTCCAACCAAATTCTCCAAAATCAGAAAGACTCTCTTTTCCGTTTTTAAGCTCATCTGGTGAAATACCAACGGAAAAAGATGTAGCATCGCCAGTTATAACAATAACACGAACGTCATTACTATGATGGAAAACTTTCAGACCGTTTTTTAGTTCCCGTAAAAACTTTGTCGAGATAAAATTTTGGTTAGTTTTGTCTTTTAAATTGATAATTCCGACATTATTCTCTATTGAGAACGAAAGATTGTACCATTCTTCTCTCACATTATCCCCCTTGAAAATACTTGAGATAGGCTTGTAATTGTAGTGTAATATGATAACATTTTTTTTTAGTTTGTACTAAAATTGTAAAGAAATGATTATGTTTTGTAAAACAAGAATTTGATTTTGTTTTTTAAAACGTATGAAGGGGTTACTATTATGCAGATACTGAGTGAGTTAACAAAAGATTTATTGAAAACGGATATTATTCCTTTTTCTGTAGGTGACACCATTAAAGTATACCAACGGATTACAGAAGGCGCAAAATCGCGCTTACAGGTATTCCAAGGGGTTGTTATCAGCAAAAAAGGCGGTGGTATTGGAGAAAGCTTTACCGTCCGTAAGATTTCCTATGGAGAGGGTGTTGAAAAAGTATTTCCATACCATTCTCCAGCTATTGCAAAAGTTGAAGTAGTTACTTACGGAAAAGTTAGAAGAGCTAAATTGTACTATCTTCGTGAAGCGAAGAGCCGTATGAACAAAATTAAACGTAAAAAAATGACAAAAAAAATCAGAAAAGAAGCGTAAAGAAATAATGAAACTTTCACCGACCGTGAAAAAGGAAATAATAGAGTGGATATGGACAATTGCAGTTGCACTGCTCATTGCATTCTTAGTTAGACAGTTTTTATTCCAACCATATAAGGTTGAAATGGGTTCTATGACACCAACTCTCCATGAAGGAGATTACGTTATAGTAAATAAGCTCTATGGAGAACCAGAAACAATTGAAAGAGGAAACATAGTAGTTTTTCGTCCTCCAAGCAATAAATTGGTTTCGTACATAAAAAGAGTAGTAGGTTTGCCTGGTGAAACTGTCGAAGTTAAAAACGGTTGTGTTAAAATAAACGGTGAAGAGATTTTAGAAGAATATGTTTCTACAGCTACGCCTAATTCTTTTGGACCAGAAGTGTTAAAAGAAAATGAGTATTTTGTTATGGGTGATCACCGTAACAACAGCCTTGATAGCAGAGATTTTGGACCAATACAGGCTGATACGGTTGATGGGAGAGCGGTACTAATTATTTGGCCAATAAAAGATTTTAAATCGCTTTCGCATGTTGAATATTGATCATTTAGTTGAGAATGAATACAACAAGAACGAAAGAATAATTTCGCAGCTGTACGAAGGTCAACTGCTTGTCGGAATAGATGAAGTAGGCAGAGGTTCTTTGGCTGGTCCCGTTGTGGCTGCAGCTGTATGTTATACGGATCTAAATTTGTTACCTTCTGTGAAGGATTCTAAAAAGCTTTCACAGAAAAATAGGGAGAAAAAGTACAAAGAGATTCTAAATTCTGGTGCTTTTGTTGCATGTAGTTTTATTTCTTCTACACTTATAGATAAAATGAACATATTAAATGCTACAAAAATGGCTATGGAGAAATGCATAAGGCAAATACAAAAAAGTGTTAACGAGTTTTCTTCTTGTCCACCTTTGCTTCTTATCGATGGTAACCAAAGGATTGAAAACAACCAAAACTGGAATCAAATTACTATTGTGAAGGGTGATTCAAAAGTTGCTTCTATTGCTT
This sequence comes from Caldisericia bacterium, assembly GCA_023146045.1. GTDB lineage: Bacteria > Caldisericota > Caldisericia > UBA6126 > UBA6126 > JAGLCW01. The sequence goes on along the minus strand of JAGLCW010000165.1, from coordinate 2,260 downwards.
CTGCATCAATAATTGCAAAAGTTGAAAGAGATTCCTATATGTGTCGCATGGATGAGATATTCTCAGGATATGAATTTAGTGCACACAAAGGATACGGAACAAAAAAACATAGAGATCTTTTAGTCCAAAATGGACCATCACCTATACATCGAAAAACGTTTATTAGGAAAATAATATGAAAATAATTCAAAAAAAGGATTTTGTTAAAAACACTCTCTCATCTTTACATTTAAAGACATTCTTGTTAATACTGCTTTTTTTCTTTGGTTTTTGTTCTATAGCCTACGGATTAATTCAGAATGTTAGACTAGGAATTACAATTTTCGGTTGTTTATTGACAATAGTTTCTGGCTATTTAATTGACCAGAAATTGAAACAAGTCAATATATGGAAAGCCGGGCTTACAGGGCAAGAAAGCGTAGAGAATGTTTTAAGTCTTCTTTCTGATGAATGGAATTTAATCAACAGTTTCAAAATACCACATAAGAATTGTGATATTGATCATTTGTTAGTCGGACCAAAAGGGATATTTCTTTTAGAAACTAAAAATTACCACGGGAAAATTGAATGTGTTGGAGATGCATGGAACTATACAAAAACTGGTCGCAATGGTGGTGTATATAAGGGGCATATAAATAATCCGAGCAAACAATTAAAAAGAAATGTCTGGGAATTAAGAAAGCATCTCGAAAAGAAAATTAATCATTTAAATAGTGGGAAATTTCCATATTGGATACAGGGTATATTGGTATTTACAAACATTCATACTGAATTGGAATTGCAAGGAGAAACAGTTGTTGTTTTGAAAACTAGACAGCTAATTTCTTATCTTCAAAAATTCCATAGTGAACCACTACCAAAAAGTGATATTGACTTAATTATGAAAGAACTGAAATAGCAAATGGTATGGGAAGATCTACAAAAGATATTGGGAACAGAGGAGAGCAGATAGCTTCAGAGTGGTTAAAAAGAAAAGGTTTCACGATAATTAGTAGAAATTACTTTTGCAAATACGGTGAAATAGACATAATAGCAGAAAAAAATTATGTTATACACTTCATAGAAGTTAAAACAAGGACGAATGAGGTGTATGGAAATCCAATTGACTCCTGTACTCCAAAAAAAATTCAAAAAATAAAAAAAACACTTTTTACATATCTTGAGGAAAACAATACAAAAAATAAAAGTTTTCAAATTGACTTTATTGGTTTAAAAAAACAGCCAAATGGAAAACTTTTATTGTCGTTTATTCCATACATAAGCTAACTATGAATTTTAAACTAATCATGTCGCTAGCATGGTAAAAATTAAGAATTTATAAGTAAGTGGAAACTTACTGATGTTACATCGTACGTTAAGTCGGAACCAATAGAAATGAAATCAGGCTTCAATAACGAGTATTCTTCAACAGTGTCAAGGGTTATCCCTCCAGACAATTCAATTTGAGCTTTATCTTTTAAAAAAACTAGCGCTTCTTCGGCTTCTGGAACTAGAAAATTATCAAGCATAATTATATCTGGTTTGTATTCAAGAGCAACAAGTGCTTCTTCTAGACAGGTTGTCTCAATTTCTATTTTGATCATAGGATTTTTATTTTCACGAGTTACTTTTTCTAGAGTGTTTACAATTCCACCAAGAGCGTGAATATGGTTGTTTTTGAGCATTATTAGATCAGATAAACTGTTTCTGTGATTATATCCGTCGCCACACTGAACAGAGTATTTTACAAGAGCTCTGTAACCAGGTAATATTTTTCTTGTATCTAGCAACTTTACACCATATTTGTTAGTTATTTTTGTATATTTTTTTGTTTGAGTTGTAATGCCAGAAAGATATGAGATAAAGTTCAGTACAATTCTTTCTATTCTTAGAATTGACCTAGTGTTTCCTTCAATTTTAGCAATTACAGAACCAATTGTAATGAAGTCGCCATCATTTACCATTAGTGTAATAGAAGCTTCAGGATCAAAAAATTTAAAAAACGATGGGATTAAAAAAACACCACAAACGTATCCTTCTCCTTGAGATTCAATAATTGCACTAGAGGTGTTATCTTCTGGTATGAAATCTGAAGCTGGATCACCATAAGGTTCATCTTCTTTAATAAATGAATAGAGCCATTGTCTATCAATGTAAGGTTTCATATTATTCTCCGATGTTTATTTTATGAATACTTGGTTCAGAACAATTTTGTTTTTTAACAAAAAGATTAGAATGTGCTTGGGTTGAATCTTCTTTGGGGTAGTCTTTCCTATAATGA
>JAGLCW010000164.1 GCA_023146045.1 Caldisericia bacterium | reverse complement strand
CAGAGAACACAGGAAACCCACCAAGAATGAGTGGACCACATTCTGCACAGATGGTACCAACTACAGGTAATCCATGCTTTCTGCCTGATGTTGGAACTGGAGGACAAGTAGGAGACATACCACTTAATGACAATAACAACACCTGTCTTGCCAATTTTAATGTGTTTAGTGATGATGGCGAAACATTTTACAAACTTGTTAAATTACCAAATGATCAATACGTAAAGGTTTACCTTGGAACTGTAAATATTGGTGACGATGGATCATTTACTGTCGGTAGATGGTATACTATGTCTGAAGTTAAAGTTGTTGGTACAATAGGTCCAATAACAAAAGAAACCGATGATTTCATTGAAGGGATAGAAGAAGCAATAAAATTTATGAGTAATAAAAGAAACGGATTGATGTCTGCGAAAGCTCTTTGGGAAGGGCTTACATACATGAATCAATATCTTACTAAAGAAATGTGGAATAATTTTTCAACTATTACAGCAAATTATTCAGAGAGTGAACAACGAAAACAGTTTATGAAACATGCTGTTATAGGTGGCTATGTAGCCTCAAAAATGAAAAATTTCTCAGATGCAACTGGAACAACCTATGCGGATGAAGGAATGGTCAATTTTGAAATTGGGTTCTGGGTAAGCTTTTATGCTGAAAGAGCGACTAATTGGTATAATACTAAGTTTAATACAAATTATATAATACCACTATTTTCAACAGATGACGAAGTGGGTTTAATTACTATATCTAATTTAGTAAAAGTGTTATGTAATGCTGAGCATGGTGGTAATAATGGCAATCCTACTTCTTTTCTTGCAGACGATACAATGAATGTTAAATATTCAGGTGGGTTTGTTACCGGAGCTCCTGGTTCCTGGATTGCACAAGGAGCATATGGCAACAAAAAACTGAATTATTCTGGTTTGTATACAACATATAAAGAATGGAATAGTAAAAAAGAATGTTGGGAAACGCTTATAAGCCCTAACAATAGATTTATCAATATTAGTATTGGAGTGGGCGTACTTTTTAATAAATTACAAGATAAAAAAGCAACAGGTGCAAGACCAGCATTTTCAGGAAAATCTAGTTTGCTGGAATGGCTGAAGGCAACACGTCTATATAATGGACGACTTACTGAAAAACATTCTGAAACTTACAATCATTGTTTACATATTTCTAATTTATTTAGGATACTCTATGGATCTAGTCTTTCTGATGCCTGGAGGAAAGATCTTGATGAGTTTGATAAATATATCAAAAGCGGTGCGGAATGAGAAAAAGAGTAATTTCTCCAAAATGTTTTCATATCAAATTTCTGGTCTGTACAATACTAATATTTACATTAGTAGGTTGTCAATCTGAAAAAAATGGAATGATTCCATTAAATGAACCCATTACTCTTTCACCATTATCTATTCCAGAGCTTGAATTTTCTACATATTTTGGTGGAGAATGGAATGACAGCATAAGTGTTATAAAAATGGATAAAGATGGAAATATTTATTTGGGAGGGGAAACAGACTCTTCTGATTTTCCTATCAAAAACGCATTTCAAAATGAAATCCATGGGAATACAGATGCCTTTTTGGCAAAGATATCTTCTGATGGAAAACTTCTCTGGTCTACATATTTAGGAGGGCTTAATGAATTTAATCACTCTCCAAGCATGAATTGGCTATATAGTGGAGATATGGGAGAATTAAATGAGGAAGTAATAAACAGTATTGTTGTTACAGATGAAGTAATCTACGTTGGAGGATACACCCATGCAGAAAGCTTTCCAGATTTAAAATATTCAATGCCTCATCAATATTGGTTCTTGAATAGTTTTATTGCAGAGTTTACAACGGATGGAAGATTGATAAATACGATGGATATCCCTTACATTGAAAAAAATGGTTACCTTGTTTTACAGGACTTCCAATGGATAAACGAAGACACCATTATTATGACAGGGATTCAGGCGTTATGGGAAGACAAGTTAAATGGAGAGCGTGATTACTGTATTGCATCTCTTCATTTTGATGAACATGAAATGGGTAATTCTCTAAAATTAAACTGGAAACACACTATACCTTCATGGAAAGAAGATCAGGAAAACAATCCAGAAGAAAATACAGCTATTAATCGGTCACTTTTTTCAAAGAGATTCAGTAAACTTTCTTTGTCTTTATACAACGACCAAATCTATATTGCATGCACTACAGAATACCCAGGTTATCAGGAAAGAAAAGAATTAAAAACTGAAGCAAATTACCTTAGACAGTACGGCTACATAGCCTGCTATGATGTAGATGGAGAAACTATATGGGATCAATATCTTAAAGGAAAGGAAAGACCAGAAGATCAAAATATCAGTGAAAAACCTTATGTAGGGCATTATGGAAATACATTCATCAATAATATTGTTGTCAATACAAAAGGAGTTTACGTAGCAGGAAGTACAGTTGCGACTCCTGAATATCCTCTTCCAAAACAATGGGTAGATCAAGATTTCCCACCAAACAGCATGGATCAATACAATGGATTCATTGCTAAAATGTCACATGAAGGAATACTCAAATATACTCGCTTAATTGGAGGAAACAACAGGGAAGAAATTTCTGACATGGTTGTAAGTCCTGATGAAAGAGTTTGGATTATAGGTACCACGCAATCAAAGAATTTTCCTTTAGTCAACCAAATGCAAGATTCACTCAAAGAGAACCAAGCGTGTTTTGTATCTGTTTTTTCACCAAACTTAAAATTGGAATATTCAACCTATTGGGCGGGGCAAGGATATGAATCTACTGATGAAGAAAAATTCACCTATGATGTAAATGACAGAATGAGAACAAGTGGAGAATACATTTTGGTTGATTCAAATTCTTTTATAATAACTGGAGAAACCACATCTAACACATTTACTGTTAAAAATGCATTCCAAGAAAACCACTTCATTAAAATAAACGATGTAAATACCAGTATATTCTTGTCTTTCTTTACATTTCAACCTAAAGACTAGAAAAATCTACAATTAATGCTGTTTGATTTGGAAGTTAACATTATTTCGGATAATAGGGTGTGC
>JAGLCW010000163.1 GCA_023146045.1 Caldisericia bacterium | reverse complement strand
CTGCAAAACTTATTTAAGCAAATGCAAAATGAAACCCTTTCTGTGTCTAAGCTAAAGGAAACATTGGAAGCTAGGCGAAGTTCTGTTTGGTATTCTACTTTTGAGCCAAACTACAAGGCATTAGAGGCCGCAGGAGAATTATTCGAGTTACTGCATTCGCTAAACTTCAAATGTTCTTCTTTTGAAAATGGAATTGAGAATTATTCTAACTCTTGGTACAAACTCGACATGTACTACCGACTATACCAATTTCATGTAAAAAATATTATAGAAGATGATTTTTCTGAATTAACAAAAAAGGTTGAGAATTTCTATATCAACCGATATGTAATTCCAGTTAATGAATCATGGCAAAAACAAATAGATGTTGTTGAAAAATGGAAGGGTAGCCTTCAATACCCATTGCAGAATGATTTCTATTCTTCCTTCGTGGAAGCAGAGTTTTCTTCAGTTAGAAACCTTAAACACTTGGTGGTTATAGTTTCAGATGCTCTTCGCTATGAAGTTGGATGGGAATTGTATAACAAAGCGACAATGCTAGACAAAGTAAAAGCCTCTATTTCACCCATGATTTCTATGCTTCCTAGCTATACACAGTTGGGTATGGCATCTTTATTACCAGGTAAATCTTTGGAAATAGATTCTAAAGGAAATGTGTTGAGAGACAACAAAAGCACATCTGGTAAAGACAACCGAAAGAACATTTTAGAAACAGTTGATGGATCAGCAATCAAGGCAGATGAATTTCTTGGTTTCAACAGTAAAGAACGAAAAGAGTTTTTAAGTAAATATCGAGTGGTATACATCTATCAGAATAAGATTGATTCCATAGGACACAAAAAGGATTCTGAACTACAAGCTTTTGAAGCTTGCAACGATACAGTGGAACAGCTATTAACCATGGTTCGTAAGATAATTACTGCAAATCGGTATAATATTATTGTAACTGCTGATCATGGATTTCTTTACCAAAAAAAGGAACTAGACGGAGCAGATTTCAACACGGAAACACCTTCAGAGCCAAATACTATTTACAAAGACCGTCGATTTATCATAGCACCTTCTATTTCAAAGAGTTCTTCAATTAATGTTTTCACAAGCTCACAGTTAGGTTTGCAAGGCAATTACGAAGCTGCTTTCCCAAAATCCATTACACGTTTCCGATTACAAGGATCATGCAGTCTTTTTGTACATGGAGGAACATCGCTTCAAGAAGTTGTACTACCTGTGGTGAAAATTAATTACAACACCAAGCGTGAAGGTGCCAGTGATGTAGAATACAAACTAGATGCTAGTACTTCATCAATTATCTCTACTTCAGTTTTGGCACTTAGCTTTAGCCAAACCGAAGCGATTAGTTCTGCTATAAGGCAAGTCCAAATTAGGGTTGAGTTAGTCACAGAGAACGGTGATGTCATTTCAGACTCTCATGATATTATATTAGACAGCACTTCCGAGAAATTCAGCGAGAGAAGAAAAAAAGTTTCACTAACATTATCTTCTGATGCAGATAAGCATAATAACCAAGAAGTATTTGTTGTAGTAAGTAAGAATGTTCCAAATACTTCGCAATATGTAATAGAATATCGCGTACCGTATACTCTTAAACGTACTTTCACAATTGATTTTTAAGCACTAGGAGGATCTCATGACTTCTTTAGACCAAAAAGCAAATGATATTTTCGTAGGAAAAGTAGTTCGAAAAGATATGGTTTCATCAATTAAAGGAAATGCCACTGTGCCAACGTATGTACTTGAGTATTTACTGGGGCAGTATTGTGCTACATCCGATGAAGCTTCTAGACTAGAAGGCATAGAGAGAGTAAAAGAAATACTTAGAGAACATTATGTGCACAGGCAAGAAGGTGGATTGATTCGATCAATCATTCGCGAAAAGGGAAGACACAAGGTCATTGACAAAGTTAGTGTAAAGCTCAACGAAAAATCGGATTGCTACGAAGCTACATTTGCAAACCTTGGCATAGACAAAGTGGTGGTTGATTCCCAAACAGTGAAGAAAAACAGGAAACT
>JAGLCW010000162.1 GCA_023146045.1 Caldisericia bacterium | reverse complement strand
GTTTATGTTCCAGACTTGCCAAGTACGCCAAACCTTATAGATAAATCACTTAGTGATATTAGGTTTATTCTTGAGTCAAGCGGGTATGTATTGGGATCGATTACATATATTCCAAATTCAGGTCATGCAAGGGGTGTTATTTATCAACAGGAACCTTTGCCATACGCACATGCAGAGCTAGGTACCTTAATAAACGTTATAGTGAACGAGGATTTAGATGAAAAATAGAAATTCTCTAAAGAGGCATTAATGAAAATTAGTGTTTCTTTACTGTCAATCCCGTTGTTTCAGTTAAAAGAAAAAATCGATATTTTGTTGAGTTCTGGTATAGATTGTTTACACATTGATATCATGGACGGTAATTATGTCCCAAACCTTGCTTATACTCCAAGCTGGACAAAACAAATTGTTAAAAGATACCATGAAGTGAAAACTGGTTTTCACTTCATGACTTCAGAAAGAGCACTTGAAAATTTGTTTCAAGATTTTCAAAAATGTGTACCAGAAAGAGTTTCATTTCATTTAGAAGCAGTACAAGACCCAAATAAATGGATAAGCATAATAACCACATATAAAAGCAAAGTTGGTATTGCAGTTTGTCCAGAAACACCAGTAGATAGTCTTATTCCATATTTAGAAAACATATCATTTGTACTTTTAATGAGCGTTAAACCTGGGTTTGGCGGGCAAGTGTTTATTGAAGATACATACCATAAAATTGAAAAACTTATAAATATTAGAAAACAAATGGGTCATGCATTTGAAATACATGTAGACGGTGGAGTTAAAACCGAAAATGCAGTTAAGCTAAAAAAACTTGGATTAGATCTTGTAGTAATAGGTAGCCATCTAGCAACTTCTGAAAATCCTTTGCAGATAATTGAGGCGATCAAAAATAGATGATTTACAAAAAAATTCTTTGTTTTGGTGCTAGTCCAGAAGATAATATTAAACTAGACGAAATAGAATTCCTCTCAACTGATTTTGTTATCGCAATAGATGGCGGAATAAGCAAATTACATGCATCGGGGAGAAAACCAAATATTTTTTTTGGAGACTGCGATTCGTGTACGTATGATGAAAACTTGTGGCTTAAGAAACAAACTTTTAATGTAAATATTTATCCCAAAAAAAAAGAAAAATCTGATTTTGAATTAGCATCAGACTATATTTTAGAAAATTGGAAAAATCCATTACCAATAAATCTTTACGGGATGATGAGGGGAAGAACCGATCACTTTCTCTTTAATATTAAAATTGCTTTAAAAATGGCACTAAAAGGTTTCGAAGTAAATTTTATAAGCGAAAAAGAACGGCTTATTGTTTCTAATGGACCATCTTCAATAATTCTTAATGCAAGTGAAAAGAAACTAGTATCACTTTTTTCTTTGACTGACAAAGTTGATGGAATTATAACAGAAAATTTGGAGTATCCACTTGTTAACGAAACCTTGCTTAAAGAATCTACAAGAGGACTTAGTAATGTGGCGAAAGCGGAATATGTAAAAATAACGCACAAAAATGGAGTTTTAGTAATATTATTAATTGGAGGAACGGATGAAAATATTTATTGACACAGCAAACTTAGATCAGATTAAAAAAGCACATGAACTTGGAATTGTTGATGGAGTAACAACAAATCCTACTTTAATGAACAAGGAATCTGGAAAATCTGCAGAAGATATTGTACTATCTATTGTAAATTTGGTCCAAGGCCCAGTGAGTGTTGAAGTTATTGGAAGAACCGCTGAAGAAATGACGAAAGAAGCTAGAAAATGGTTTGCAATGAACCCTGAACACATAGTCATTAAAATTCCAATGTGTACCGAAGGTCTAAAAGCAATTAGTATGTTGCATGAAGAAAATATCCCATGCAATTGTACTTTAATATTTTCTGTTAATCAGGGATTATTGGCTGCAAAAGCGGGAGCAAGATATGTTTCACCTTTTGTTGGAAGATTAGATGATATTGGGCATGATGGAATGAAACTTGTTGAAGAACTTGTTGATTGTATAGATTACTACGAATTTGATACAGAGATTATTGCAGCCAGCATAAGACACCCATTACACGCAAAACAAGCAGCACTTGTTGGAGCACACATTGCAACAATCCCACTACAAGTTATAGAAAAAATGATTCAACATCCGTTAACAAAAAAAGGTATTGAGGATTTCGAAAAAGACTGGGCAGAATTTAAAAAAACAAGCAAATAGTCTACAAATTGGGAATAATAATAGTAACCAAATGACTCTTTTCTGCAAATCCCGCCTACTGTAGGCGGGATTTTTTGGAAAAGAAAACTAGAGGAGGATACTATTATGACAATCAATATGGATACAATGACAATAAAATTGCAAGAAGCTTTGGCAAATGCTCAAAATAAGGCTGTATCTTGCTCAAATCAACAAATCGAACCAGAACACTTAATGTTGGTATTACTACAACAAAAAGAATCTCTAGTACCTTCATTACTAATAAGATTTGGGCTGTCTTTAAGAAATATTTCAGAGTATTTAGAGAATTTAATACAGCCATTCCCAACTGTTGCAAATACAAGTAAAGTGTATCTGACACAAATAACTCTCTAGGAGAATACTTCAGGGTTCAAGGGATTAACAAAAGTTTACTTCTAGAATAACTTAAAAGAACTAAGGGATGCACATAGAGTAACCGATCAAAATCCGGAGAAATTCCTGAAGCAGAGAGAATGGTGACAGAGCAAGTAACCGACAATGATATTGTAGATCCGTTAGCTGCTAAAATATTAACCCATGACCTTTTACGATCTGATAATGTTTTGATAGACTATAAAAACAATGAATTGATATTTACAAAAAAAGAGATTTGCATGTAAAATGTTACCGAAAGCAGGAATAACAAAACATGAAAAAATTATATAGATCAAGAGATAAAACTTTTACTGGACTTCTAGGTGGGATAGCAGAGTATTTTAAAATTGACCCGTTTATTCCAAGGATTGTTTTTATTGTTTTACTTTTTTCCCCAAAAGGGAGTTTTGGTTTTGTTGGTTTTTTTAGTTTGGCAATAGGTTATTTTGTTTTTTCATCTATCATTCCAGAGAGATCTTTTTCAGATAAGAAAAATACAAACAATCAACGAGAAGGATTAAGAGATGGAGAGATTAGCGGTTCTGCAAAAGAAGTATTTGACGAGAATTAGACTATAGTTTGGAGATATAAAATGCATGTATTAGGAGTTTCAATTTGGAGTTGGATTTTTATATTGTGGATTGCGACATTTCTTCTTACTAGTATTGGAAGAATATTCACAGGGAAAATGCCAGAGGGAATTTTTTGGGCACTTTTTCTAATTACTTCTGGGGTTATGATAATTTTTCACAATATTAACTCTAGCATTGATTTAGGGAATACACTTGGCTCAGTTAGTCTCCTAATCTACGTAGCTTCAGTACTAATTTTATATGGTATTAGGTTTTTACTAAAAGGATGGTTTGGATCTGCCATCAGCATTATTTTAATTCTTGGTTTTGGATTTTGGATTTTTTAGGTATTTTTTGTTCTGAGTCTTTCTTTTTCCATGGTGGAATCCAAAGCTCATCAAGAATTACTACTTCTACTTTTTTGTCTGTAGTTATTTGTTCAATTTTTATTTTAATCTCATCAATCATGAACGGTGCCATCGGGCACATTGGTGTTGTTAACACAAGATCGATGTGTATCAATTTTGGTGAAACATCAATTGTTTTAACCATATTGAGAGCAACTATGCTTTGAAATATCTCTGGATCATATACTGTTTTTAAAACTTCTAAAACATCTTCTTTTGTTATCATGATTGTTCCTTTTGTGAAACCAGTTGTTCTATTGGAGTACATTCTAAACCAAAACCTCGACAAAGACCAGTTAAAACTTTTTTTGGACCAATCTCAATTGCGTTTTTTACTCCTTTTGAGTAAAGCATTGAAAGAGTATCTGTCCATTTTACAGCAGAGTAAAGCTGAGAAACTAAGTTTTTTTTAAGAACATCTGGATTTTGATGAGGTTGTGCATCTACATTTTGAACAATTGGAACATTAGATTCTTTAAATTCAATGTTTTGTAGAAAAGATGTGAATTCAGATGATAGAGCTCTCATCAGTGATGAGTGGAATGGAGCAGAAACTTTTAAAGGTATAACAAGTTTTGCACCCATTTTTTTCGCAAGTGCAATGGAATTTTCCATTGCAGATATTTCTCCAGATATAACAATCTGATTTTTCGAGTTAATGTTGACTGGTTCAGCAACACCATATTTTTGTAACTCTTGGCATAATAAGTTAACTTTCTCAAGCGATAACCCAACAATTGCACACATTCCGCCAGGAGTTTTTTTAGATACTCTAGACATTATTTCTCCACGGAATTTAGTAATTTTTAACCCATCCTCAAAAGAAAAAACTCCTGCTGAAAACATTGCTGAAATCTCACCTAAGCTGTGACCGGCCATAATGGTCGGAATTTGATTATTCTCAACAAGCCATGAGTTGTATGATGCACTAATTGTAAACAATGCAGGCTGCGTATATTGAGTTAGCTTCAGTTCATCTTCAGTGAATTGTTGAAGTTTTTTCCCGAAAGTTTTTTTAAATACTGAAAAGTATTTTTTGCTTTTGATTGTTTCCGGAACTAATTTATCCATGCCACAGTATTGTGAACCCTGACCTGGAAAAAGAAAGGCAGTATTATTCAAAACAACCTCCTAGGCTAAAATGCTACTGTTAATTTTTAAATGGAACGTATAACCCAATTTTTGCGCAGCTTTTTTGCTCAAAAGCATGCGGCTGAGAAATATCTCAAAATAGTCTAATACAGGAGAGATTGAAGTGTCTATCTCAAGATTTAACCATATTTCTTTTGTTCCTTGAATAACAAGAAGAGAAGAATTTTGAACCGCAAAATTAACTCTATCATGAATATCAAATTTTGATTTGTTTTTTTCTCTTACTCTACTTTGTCTTACATCAGATTTGTCTGCAATAATTAAAATCGCTGATATTGGATCAGTTATTTCGCTATTACCTTCATCGTGACTAGCAATAGCTGTAATTATTCTGCTTATGTTTGACATTTCTACCTTGAGTTCTCTCAGCAACTGAAAAGCCATTATGGACCCAGTAACAGAATGATTTTTTCTACCAGTAACGTTTCCTATATCATGCATATATGCAGCAATTCCTGCTAATTCTTTATCTTTTTCACTAAAAGACATTTTTTCAGCAAGCATTAAAACTCTTTTTGTGACCATATTAATATGATTAAAACCATGGTCTGTAAAGCCTATAGCTCCTAGGTATTCATCTGCTTGTTGAATTAACTCGTTAATGTCTTTTACTTTTCTTATCTGGTTTAACTTGATCATGTTATTATCGCAAATTTGATTTGCGAAGTTTATCTCCTTCTTCATATTGGTCAATAAATGAATTCATGTATTTTCTGTAGGTACCATCTTTTATAGCGTTTTTTGCACCATCAACCATTGTTTTTAAAAAGTGAATATTGTGTATACTACCTAATGTAGACGCAAGCATCTCGTTTGCCTTGTAAAGATGCCTTAGGTAGGCTTTAGAATAATTTCTACATGTGTAGCATGTACAATTTTTTTCTACTGGAGTAAAATCTCTTTCATATTTTTTGTTAGTTAAAGTAATTTTTCCATCATGTGTAAATAGTGTGCGATTTCTAGCGATTCTGGTTGGTAATACACAATCAAACATATCTACTCCATGGCTAATACCCTTTAATATTTTGTAGGGATCACCAACACCCATTAAGTATACTGGACCATTGGAAATTTTAGGAGCAATATGAGCGGTAATGTCCTCATAGATGTCTCTTGGTTCGCCAACGCTTAATGACCCTATTGAGAATCCAGGAAAACCAATTTCTTGTAGTTGTTCCATGCATTCCTCGCGACCTTGTCTTGTGAAGCCGCCTTGTATAATACCAAAAAGTATTTGGTGACTATTTTCTTTCATTGCTTCTTTGCATTGTTTCGCCCACCTTAATGTCGTATTTGTTGAGCTTTTCATAACATCAGGTTTTGTACCGTATTCTGTGCACACATCTAGTGGCATAATGATATCTGAATTTAAATTGTTTTGAATGCTTATAACTTTTTCTGGTGTAAAAAAATGTTTTGACCCGTCTCTGAATGATTTGAATTCAACTCCATTTGTATGAATTTTATTCATATCTGACAAAGAAAAAATTTGGAAGCCTCCGCTGTCAGTTAAAATCATCCTGTTCCAGTTCATAAACGTGTGCAATCCGCCTGCTTCTTTAATTATCTCGTCCCCAGGTTGTAAATATAGATGGTATGTATTTGAAAGTAATATTGTGATATCTATATCATAAAGTTGTTCTACTGTGCAAGACTTAACTGTAGCACATGTGCCGACTGGCATAAATACAGGTGTTTCTAATATGCCGTGACCTGTTTTAAATCTAGTAATGCGACCATTCGTAGAAGAGTCTTTGTGTAAAATTTCAAAATCAATATTTTCTAACATATTGGGAAATTATATCAAGGAAATTTTTGATAGAAACAGAAAAACATAAAAAACTACTAAAGC
>JAGLCW010000161.1 GCA_023146045.1 Caldisericia bacterium | reverse complement strand
CATGGATATTGTAGGTGGTGGTACAGACGGGTTACAAAAATTTGTGCAGCATGCTACGATAGGGTATGTGATTGCCAAGTATATTTCCCAAGATCCATACACTGGAGGTGAAGACGATAGATCAAACGATCATTCCATAGCTTTTTGGACAAGTTATTATAATGAAAAAATGGGATATAATTCCACATTTTATACAAATAGAGATGAGAACGGTCTTGACGAAAATGGACAATATACTGATGAAACTATATTAGGATTATTTGATCAAACTCGCATAATGAAGGCTGTTCAATACAAGGAAAATGCAAAACAACTAACAGGAATAGTTTGTGACAATGGTGACACAAAAGACTGGGGCTTATTTTCTGTTAATGATTATTGGTTTCCAAAGGCAGTGGGAATGTCAATGTATCATAATTTCAAAGGTATGGATTTTGGTGAGTTCTGGAAAACTAATACTTTTGCCAATATTGGAGCTGGCGTAGGAATGTTTTATGCATATCAATACGAAGGTAGTGGCAATAGTGGAAGTAGTCCTTTTACATTAAGGGACGCAAAACATAGTATACATAACTATAATCCAGGGAATCCGTTGACAAATCAGGTTATGATATATATGAATCTACAGAATCATAGATTTCCTGGGAAACACCTTCCAGAAAAACCATAAAAGGAGAGTAACAATAGTATGAAAAAAGTATGGATATATTCACTTTGTGTTTGTTTATTTTTAACCTCTGGATGTACAAATAAAGCCAATAAACTGGCAGATGTAGGTGCAACAAAACAACAGCAATTACAAGAAAAACATGCACAAGATTTACCATATGAAATCCTATGGACCTTCGAAACTGAAGAAGAAATTCAAACCTCGATTTTCAAAGATACCAATATTCTCTACTTTGGAACTAGTGATTCTATTTCTTTTAAAAACTATTTGTATGCACTTGATGCAACCACTCAGAAACCCATATGGAAGAAAGAAGTACCTTGCATGAATGAAACTTCATTCTGTATTCAAGAAGGAGTGGTTTATATAGATAATGAACTGAAATATTCTGCTATTGATGCTCAAACTGGAGAGACAAAATGGGAGTATCAATGTGACCAAAGTACGGAAAATGATTGGTTCTATTGGCATAATCCATTTGTAGTTAATGGTGTGGTGTATGTTTGTAAGAGTTATCCATCTCCTAGTTACAATGATTTTCCTCCCAACAAGAGTCTTGATTTTCTTTATGCTTTCAAGGCAAGTACTGGAGAATTACAATGGGTGTTGGATTTGGAATATTATGGTTTGCATGACACTCCTATCTATGCTAATAATATTTTGTATTTTGGTACCTTTTATGGATATTTCTATGCTGTAAACCCACTCACTGGAGAAGTCTTTTGGAAAAAAAAGATAGCTAAATATCTTCCTTCAAAAGTGGTATGTTTTGATTCTATTCTTTGCTTTGTCGGAGAACAAGAAGTTACAGATGTTCATAATACCACATATTTATATGCCATGGATGCCAAAACTGCAGATATACTATGGACTTTTTCTCCTCCACCTTCCTATGAAATGAAGGATTATTCTCCAGTTATTTCAGATGGCATTGTGTATATTTATTGTTCAACTCCAAACAATATGTCTAGTGGAAGACGGTTATTATATGCGTTAGATCTCTATACGGGAAAAGAATTATGGCAATATTCCACAACTGCTTTATTCAATGAAAACCCAGTGATAGAAGATGATGTTTTGTATATCACTGGTTCTAAATTTATTGCCTTAGAAAAGAAAACTGGAACTGAACTGTGGACTTTTTATATAAGAAATAATTCACACCTTCCAACTAGGACACAAGGAATTCAATATCCTCCTTGCATGTCAAATGGGATCCTTTATTTTGTTGGAGATGATGGTACCTTATATGCTTTACGAGATCAACAATTATATAAAAGGTAATCTGGTATTGAAAAATATCTTGTGGTGAGTCTATGGAATGGCTGAAGTTTTACTGGTCCATGTTAGTATTTCGGACAGTATGGTTGATTAATGTGTATTTGTCAGCTCAAAAACGAGCCAAAGGAGGTACAGACATAATC
>JAGLCW010000160.1 GCA_023146045.1 Caldisericia bacterium | reverse complement strand
TTCTTCATCATAATAATCCCCTTTTAATGCTGGAATATTGTCTCAACGTACAGTTAAATAAAATAAGTCTAAGCAAATCTAAAATTGAGTTCTTTTATATGTACAAGTATATATCAAAAGTGGATTAAAAAAGATACAAAAGTGACACATCATTCTCTTTTTGGTACTTTGGTTAAACATTCTTCGTTGATTTTGCAAAATCAAAAAAAGCAATTTTCTCAACGTTTATTGACAAATCAAAAAAGACCCATTTCAATTGTTTAAACTCATTGAAACTGCAAAATATCCAGGTAATTTATTCTTAAAGCATTTGGTAGTATTATCCAATTATGGTGGAGAGTCAATTCAAAGATTAGAAAGATCATTCGCAGATATTTTCCCAAAAGATAAAATGGGTGGTTTCTATTTCGAATTTATTTGGCAATCTAAAACACACAAATACGTTTTTGAAGAACTACCCAAAAAAGGTCTAAATAATAAAGTATTGGCTATTGACGGAGCAGGCTTATCTTCTACGCGTAAATTAGATGGACTAACAAGAGATATTATTGCTATTCTTCTTTTTGCTTCAACTTCTAATATTTCTAATCAGGCAGGACTTGAGTCATGTGAAATTGGAACACTCTTAGGCAATGAATCCGAGTTAAAAAACTTTGTAAAGCAAAGATATATAATTGTAAGTCGTATTACTGGTGGTGCAACAGCAAATAGCCTTGGTCAACTTGCCCAAACTGCCATTGTTGACTTTTTACATGTAGACTTAGGTAATAGCTTTAATGTTGTTAGAAATGGCTATTTAAAGCTTAAAGATTATAAAAACAAAAGTGGTATGCCTTTCGATATTGTTGTTTCAAAAAACAAAAAATCTATTGGAATTGAAGTCAGCTTTCAAGTAACAACAAACAGTACAATTGAAAGAAAGGCTGGTCAGGCAGCAGATAGATATAATCTTATGCACAAAGGTGGTTACAAAATAGCTTACGTTTTAGATGGTGCAGGTAATTTCCAAAGGTCTTCTGCTCTCGCAACAATATGTAATAATAGCGACTGTACTGTTGCATACACGGTCAAAGAATTTAAAGTATTGGCAAATTGGATTAAAAGCGAATTACTATGATAAAGTTTATAGATTTATTCGCAGGAACAGGAGGAATACGTTTAGGTTTTCAGGGAGCCTGCAAAAAATACGGTATTGAAACAAAATGTGTTTATTCTTCCGAAATAGACAAGAATGCTTGTAGTTCTTACGAGTTAAACTTCGAAGACAATCCATTCTCAGATATTACTAAGGTAAACGAACTACCTGATTTTGATTTTATGTTAGCCGGTTTTCCTTGCCAAACCTTTTCTTTTGCTGGAAAAAGAAAAGGTTTTGAAGATACAAGAGGAACACTTTTTTTTGATGTAGCACGTCTTCTGAAAAAATACAAACCAAAAGGATTTCTTCTTGAAAATGTAAGAGGATTAACTTCACATGACAAAGGACGAACTTTTGAAACTATTGTTAATTCTTTAGAGTCTATTGGCTATAATGTTGAATACAGACTATTAAATTCAAGCAACTTCAGTGTAGCTCAAAATCGTGTTAGAATATACATAGTTGGGGTTTTGAATGAAACTTTTACAATAAAACTAAATTCGGATACTGGTGCTGTTGATTCTCATAAATTCAAAGAATGTAATAGACAAACAGGTTTGTTTGATGAAATTGTAAAATCTAAAGTTGTCAAAGAAATTTTAGAAAAAGAACCTGACCCAAAATATATTTGTAGTGATAAATTTACAAATCAGTTGAAAAGAGTGATTGGTAAAGATTTAAATAGATTAAATGGCTTTAGATTGATTGATACGAGAAATGGTAATTCAATACATTCTTGGGAATTAGGAATAAAGGGAGAATGTTCAAAAGATGAAATTGAATTTTTGAACCTACTGATCGCTAACAGAAGAAAAAAGATATTCGGTACTCATCAAGATGGAAAAGCTCTTACAATTGAACAAATTCAAACTTTCTACAAAAAGGGTAATATTTTAGATGTCTCAAGATCACTTACTAAAAAAGGATATTTGAGCAATTATGATAACAAATACAACCCAGTTTGTGGAAATATGTCTTTTGAAGTATTCAAATTCCTTGACCCAGAAAGTATTTCAATAACTCTTACTGCTTCAGATACAAATAGACTTGGGATTGTACAGAATGGTAAAGCAAGAAGATTGACACCAAGAGAATGTGCCAGACTACAAGGTTTTCCCGATTCATATAAGCTTTTAGAAAATGACAATGCTGTATATAAACAAATGGGTAACGCTGTATCTGTCCCAGTTATTGAAGCTGTGATATCAGATTTTATTGAAAACAACAAAAAACTAATAGACAAAATAAACAACCATAAAAAGCCGTACACATTGAGAATTCACAAAGACAAATATGGAGATAATAATGGTATTGGCTTCAATATATCAACTCACTCTAATGATGACCTACATTAGAAAATCCCATTGCCATTTTGAAAACAGAAACTTTCAGTCTACCAGAAATACCATTTGAAGATGTAGGATTCCTGAGAAACTTTTCACGGAAAAAACAACCTAATTGGAGTCTTCATATGATATTGAATGATGGAACTGACCTACGAAAGAACCTGTATTCCTGGTGTTTACCTATTGCTATGAAGAAATAATAGAAGCATTTGTTTATCTGTACACTTAGTATTAGCACTAGTATTAAATCCAATAAATCTTAACAATACCATATTTTTTGGATTTGATTCCAATAACTTCTGTTTTTCCTCTTTTTTGGGAATGTATTCCAAAAACTATTGTTTTCTTTTACTTTTTTGCATATAGTTGGAGTATATCAATTCTGGAGGAAACGTCATGATTGAACGCACAGAGTATCTAAATCGTTTAATTGCTTGGAAAGACAAACAAATTATCAAGGTGATTACTGGTATACGTCGGTGCGGAAAATCTACTCTAATGAATATGTTCCAAAGCTACCTTCTGTCTAATGGTGTAGATTCTAAGCAAATTATTTCCATCAACTTTGAGGACTATACCTTATCACATTTACAAGATCCTAAAAAATTGTATGCATATATAATTGAGCATCTTTCAACAAATATTACCACCTATGTATTCCTGGATGAAATTCAAAATGTGAAAGACTTTGAGAAAGTAGTTAACAGTTTGTTTTTACAAAAGAACATTGACATAACTATAACTGGTTCAAATGCCTATTTTCTATCTGGAGAATTAGCGACTCACCTTTCTGGTAGATACATCACAATTGAGATGTTACCACTTTCATTTTCTGAATATGTTAGAAGCACAGGAAGCACCAACGAGTTAAACTACAAATTTACTCGCTACATAGAAACCAGTTCGTTCCCATATGTTTCCAAATTGGAAGGAAACCAGAGAGAAATCAACGAATATTTACAAGGAATATATAGTACTGTAATTTTAAAAGATGTGGTGAGTCGATACAAAATTTCTGATGTAATGATGCTTGAAAGCGTGCTAAGCTTTGTATTTGATAACATTGGAAGCCAACTTTCCACTAAGAATATTAGCAATTCTATGCTATCTGCAGGTAGAAAAATTGACGTAAAAACAGTTGAAAAATATCTTTCTGCTCTACTCGATAGCTATATACTTTATCAAGCAAAACGATACGATGTTAAGGGAAAACAATATCTGAAAACCTTAGATAAATACTACGTTGTTGATATTGGAATGAGGTCTTTGCTTCTAGGAAAAAGAAATATTGAATTAGGACATATTTTGGAAAATATTGTCTATCTTGAACTTTTGCGCAGAGGTTTTCGCATATTTGTAGGAAAAGTAGACGATACAGAAGTTGATTTTGTAGCTTTAAATTCTGAAGGTATTGTGTATTATCAAGTAACAGCTTCAGTTCGAGATGAAAGAACTTTACAACGGGAATTACTATCCTTACAGAAAATACCAGATCATTACCCCAAATACATCCTTACTCTTGATGACGATCCAGACGAAGATTTTTCAGGAATCAAAAAAATCAATGTTCTCCAGTGGCTGGTTAAACAAAAATAAACAAGAAATCGCTGCACTTAAACTATTTCTTCATAGTGCTATTGTATGGGTAACAAATGTAAGATAGAATCCAAGTTGATTTTACCCGATAGTAGGTAAATCATAGAAATAAAGGTTTAAAGTTTCAATGTTGGATTGATGAAATGAAGAAGAAATGATATATCCAGATAACTCTACTCAGCCTCCTTGGGCTAACGTTAATTTATTAGCACTACTGTCCAATAAGTAGTATAATTCATATAGTTCATATTCATCCTAGCTCAGATTTATTGGAATTTGGATTTATCTTAGCTCAATTTGTTAAAGGAGATCAATATGCGGAATTTTTTGATTTTAAGCCTTACTGTTTTTCTTATTTTGCCTTTAGTACAATGTGGGAAAAAGACACCAGTTGTGAATTCAACAGAAAACAATGTAACAATAGCAGAAGATGGTACAAAAACTTCTGAACCCACTATGGGAAATATTCACGATGGGTCAGAATCTACTGAAACCGAAACTGCTACAAAAGATAATGAGTACGGTGCTCATGGAGCAATTGAAGAAGAATCTTTTACAATTGAAGAAATGATAGTGTACGCAATGCAAGACGAGTTGTTTGCTCATGGGGAATACGAATACATCATTAATGAATTAGGTGCAGGAAAACCATTTACAAACATTATTAAGTCAGAAAGAAACCACATCAATATGTTAAGACCATATGTGACGAAATATGAAATAAATATTGATGAAGATCAATGGAAAGAAGAACTTGTGTATCCAACTTCCATAAAAGAAGCAATAGATACTTGTATCGATGCTGAAATATACAACATAAAAATGTATGAAAAGTTTCTTTTGCAAGATTTGCCTGACGATCTAAGAGATACATTCGATAAACTAAAAAGAGGTTCTGAAAACCATCTAGAGTCATTCAGGAAAAGCCGTAATAGCTACTAAATAACAGAAACTTTTCCTTCAATAAGTGCTATCTTGTTGGTTTCAAGCAGTAACTGGAATGCTTTTTCCATTGCTTTGGTAATTTTTGCTCCAGCTCTACCAAAGCCAAACACTTTTGCTGTTGCAAGCATTAGGTTTTCGTCTGTTATTCCATAACTTTCATTTGTTATAACTATCATAGCTTCGGCTAACTCTTCCGTGGCAATGTAATCAATTGTTCTAACGTTACCAGAATCGTATGGAATTCTTACTTCAATTTTTTTTGTGTCGTTCCACCAGTAGTAATCATCTTTAATTGTTATATCGCCTTGGTATAAGAAATCAACAGATTTTATTGAATTCTTTACAACAGATGTTACTTTTTGTCTGTTAAATACTGGTGCTATTCTTTTACAAAGTAAGTCGAAATGGATAGGGGATTCTTTTTCAACAACATACTTTATTATTCGTACAAGATAGTTATTTTCTGTATCAATTTCCTCATTCCAGATAACATCTTCAATTAATGTTTCGGCATACTTTTTAAAATTGTAGGGATTTTCCACAACACTGTTTTCTTCACATACTGTTTCATACGAAGAATCAATTTCATCTTGATCGTTCATATCAAAATTTGCCTCAAAGCTGTTTCCATCGTGTATATTCCGCATAAACGAAGACTTCATCGGTAAACTTTCTGTATATGATTCAATACACTCATCAATTCTTCTTACTATATTATCACCTTCTGTTACAGGATCTTTTATCCAATCAGTTGACCATATTCTATTTGTGTTCCATCCAATATCATGAAGAACTGCTTCTCTTGTTCTATCACGCTCTCTCGCAGTTCTTGCTTGAGAATATGCTGTTCCATCGCACTCAATTCCTAGTATGTAACGTCCTTCAATCTTTGGATGTTTCACTGCTAAATCTATTCTATATTCAGAACAACCCAGTTGAGTTACAACATCGTACCCACGTTTTTGCAAATATGTACATACAGTTTTTTCAAAGCTTGAACCATTGTCGATTAGTTCCGAATAAGCCTTGTCATTCCCAAGCATCTTTGTACCGTTTATCGAAAAATCAATATATGCTTTCAACAAGCGTACTCCTTCAGAACTTGTTCTTTCTAAATCAATATCATGTGGAACAATTGAAGTGACCAACTTAATGTTGTACTTTGCCCTAGTTATGGCAACATTCAGTCGTCTTTCCCCACCAACTCTGTTCAAAGGTCCAAAATTCATTCGCATAGGCTTATCTCTATCGTCTTTTGCGTATCCTATGCTAAATATTATGGTATCTCGTTCATCACCCTGAACAGTTTCGAGGTTTTTCACAAAAAATGGGCTTACAGTGTCTTCGTTAAAGTGTTTCTCAAAGCTCTTATTCTGAAGTCTTAACTCTCTAATAGAGTTTTCAACTGCTTGTTGTTGTGCTCCACTAAATGTTACCACACCAAGCGACCTATCTGGGTATTTATCAAAATGCTCAAAAACAAGCTCAGCTACCTTTTGAGCTTCAACTTGGTTTGTTCTACTTCCACCTCTATCGTATATGCCGTCTTCGACATAAATGTATTCTACTCCGTTGTCTGCTCTATAGTCATAATTTGTTGGAAACGTAATTAAGTCGTGATTGTAAATTTTAGCATTTGAAAATGCAATCAATTGTTCGTTTTTACTTCTGTAGTGCCACCTTAAAGTTCTTTCTGGTAGAATGGTTAAAGATTCTTCAAGAATTGATTCATATTCATCGGTTTCTAGTTCTAGATCTTCTTCATCTATATCATATTCTTGGTCAGAAGTAGAAACCATAAAAAAGCTTGTTGGTGGTAGCTGATTCTTATCGCCACAAACAATAATCTGTTTTCCTCTCATTATTGCTCCAACAGCATCTTCTGTCCTAACTTGAGAAGCTTCATCGAAAATAACCATGTCAAAATTATATGTACCAGATTCTAAAAACATACTCACAGAGAGGGGAGACATCATTAAGCAAGGCTTCAACGCCATTAATAAATTTGGAATAGCTTTAAAAAGTTTTCGAAGTGGCATAATTTTACGTCTTTTGTTCAATTCACGCTTTAAAACTCCCACTTCATCAAATGCAGAAGTAGATTTGTTTAAATCTGGTAAATGAGCAAGTAACTGCTCTTTCAGGCGCGCTTTAGCAATAGAGAACTGTCTTTCATCTAACTCTCGAAATTCGTCAATCACTAATTTGTGATTCGCTCCTCTAAATGTATTTATTGAAGGATACTTATGCACAATTTTATCTAGCCACATTCTATAAAATCTCTTCATGAAGGCATCAACAAGTTGCGTTTTAAGGATTCCCTCTTTTTCAGCTTTATTTACAAATTCTGCTAAATCGTACTTCTGACACTCGTCTTTACAACGCTCATAATCTGTCCATTCCTCTAAATAAGCTAGTCCATGCAGACATTTTTCTAGCTTTATAGTCAGCTCTGGAATTCGCTTCAAAGCCATTTTTTCTTCTTGCTTAAAGTATCCATTGAACCAGTTCCATTCAGGCTCAAACTCTTTTAAACAGTCTTCTAACTTTTCCTTTGTGTTGGAAATCTTTAAAGAATACTCTGCACTACAAATTTTACTCACAAATTCATTTGGTAGTTTGTATCTAGAAATTAATTCTGAAAAGGTTTTTGCCCAATCAAGCGATTCAAGAGTTTTACTCCAATTGGTTTCTAAGCCATTGTATAAGAAAGAAAACTTAGCAAACAGAGTTTCTTCCTCTGAATTTATTTCTCTTTCAAAGTTCTTTAGTTTATTTAGCATCTTAAGATCGTTAATAATTTTTTCATAAGAAAGTGATTTTGATTTTGTAAAAGAACAAACTTCATGAAGCAAAGTTCCAAAGGTTGTCATTGTGTTTTCAAACTCTTCCAAAGTGCTTTGAATATTTTCTAAAGGTTCTTGTTTCAAATTACCATTAAAAGAAATAATATGGTGAATTTTCTTTTCAACTTGTTTGTCTAATAGCGACAATATTGCCATGTTAGTTGAGCAAACTAAACGATCCTCTATCACACCAGATAATAGTAACTGCTTTATTTCAGTTGTATTTAATCTTGTTCCCAGTTGCTTTTTCAGCTCCATGAAATTTTTAAGCGACTCTTCTAATCCATTCCAGTCTGTATACTCGTCAACATAGTGCTTGCCAAATGCATTACTTAAAAGTTCTTTTCTTTCTGCAATCCACATTTTCCCATCATTAATCTGTTTAAGAACTTCTAATGTCTTTACAATTTTTTGATCATCTAATTTTTTGCTAGCTTGTCCATAGAAACCTAAAATTATCTTTTTATCACTAGCATAAGTTTTTTTAAAAACCTTCGCAAACCCAGTATATTCTGTCCTAAATCTTGTCAATATTGGTCTATAATCAAGTGTTAAAATTTCCTTGTCGAATTCGTTAGTAACAGATGTTTTAAGTTGTTTAATCGTGTTAAATTTCGTTTCAGCATCTGTTAGCAAACGATTTAAATACGTTTCTTTTGATTCATCAAACCACATTTCTGTAGGTTTTGGGTTTTTTATAATGTTACCTAGAATTTTTCCCAAAGCGTAAATTTGATCAAAATTATTAACACTTGTAAAACTATATTTTTGCTGAAGCGAAGCAATATTTTCAATAGTAAATGCTAATCCAGTTTTTGCTAAACCTAAATCTTGCAAGATAGTACCTATAGATTGCTTTACAGAATTCATGCTTAAGTAAGAAGTTTTTCGTATTGTTTTAGCAATAGTCCTTTTTAACACACCAAACTTTTTAACAATTTCTTCAGGTGGAAGCGAAAAAAACCCTTCTTGATATCTTTCTGAAAGCACTTCCCTTTTTTTGAGATATTCCTCTTGAATTTCCATTTGCTTTTCTAGAATTGAATAAAGTAAGTTAATGTCTTCTGACTCAAACCAAGCTTTAGGAAGTTGTTGCGGAATAGAGGTGAAAAACTCGAAAACTTTAATTATTTTTTCTAGCTCATCTACAGAATTCCCTATTACCCAGCCAAATTCACTACTTACTGTAGTTGTTAAATCTGTTAACTTAGAAATTCCCAAAATAATATGGTCCAGGTTTCCCTCTAGATCATGCCTAAGCTCGTGAGTTAAGTTTTTTATTTTGCAGTTTAACCAGGGATTGTCTTGAATATCAACTTGCATCTTTTTTACTGTATTTGCCAAATCTTCCAGCAAAGCTCTGTATTCAAATAGTTTGTCGTCATCTACCAATGCAACATTAGGAAGACTAAAAACCACATCTTTTGTTGAATCTAAGTTTGCCAGAATTCCATTTACATCGTATACACTCTTATTTAAAGGCATATTTTTTGTGTGTAAATCTTTTACATATGTATTTAAAATCGTTCTATTTTTCTGTAGTTTTTGAAGATAATAAAAAGCGTCTTCCTTAAACTGTGTCTTTTGCTTGTGAAGTGTGGCTTCAAGGTCGTTTAAAACATCTTTCTTTTTAACTTTTGGATTGTGGAGAGTTAAGCAAAAATCTGCTAAATCAACCTGAGATAACCTATTGTAAACTATTTCTAAAGCTGCCATTTTTTCTGAAACAAACAATATTTTCTTTCCATCGGCAAGTCCTTCAGCAATAATATTCGTAATTGTTTGACTTTTACCAGTTCCAGGAGGACCCTGAAGAACAAAACTTACTCCATTTTTTGAATATAGTATTGCGTCTTGCTGGCTTGAATCTGCATCTACAACCTGAAACATATCTGCAGGGTTTGTTTTGTTATCGTGGTCATAATGGTCATATTCAGGTGAAATATCATCAATGCCGTCTGTGTCTCCACACAAAGCTTTAAGCAGATGATGTCCCTTAATTCTATCAATATTGTTTTCAATATCTTTGTACATGTTAATTTTTAGGAACGTAAGAAGGCTTAAGTCGACAGACTTATCAACGCTCCACCCATTTTTTTGAACAATTTCTTCTATAGCTTCCAAACAACCTAACACATCTTCATCAAAATCATCAAAATTGGGGAGTACTACGTTGTAATCACTTTCAAACCTATGTGCTAAGGTCGGGTTAATAACAATTTCATCTTCGTGAAGAGTAAGTACAAATGGATCAGTAACTGACTTTATTGAAATTGATACAGGCACCAATACTAATGGTGACCTTAGCCATTCTTTATCTTTGGAAACTTCCTTCCAGTTCAAAAATCCAAAAGACAAGTACAGAATATTTGTTCCCCGTTCTTGCATGGAAACACGTGCTTTACTTCTAAGATTTCTTAAAGTTATTTGCTGATCAACTATATCTTGGTCTGTCTGGATATCTCCATTACTAAATGAATCATATAGCAATTCTCCATCAACATATTTTTCGTTAACAATATGTGAAAAAGAAAGTGATTTTTCTTTGCATACCAACGTAATGAATATTTCTTCAAGCTCTGGACTAGATATTTTTATATTAGAGCGTTTCGTTTTTTTGTAGTTGATTAACCTATTTCGTTTTCCTAAATCTAATAGACTTTTCTTCCAAAAATCTATTTTGTGTTCAATCATATTTACACACTACAAAATCACCAACTCATTAATGTACTTTAAAATCTTTATATCCATGGACCAATTATACAAGCTAAAACTCTATTATTCTCCAAAATTCTTCATTTGTTAGAGTGTTTAAGTAGTTATTTACAAAATCTTATTTTCAACATCTCACTAGTGACGTAGTACCATTACTGCATTTAGTAACACAAAGGTTGTGCAGATTAAGACTAAGTGGAATTTGGAAGTAAAAATCGGAACCATGTAAATAACTGCTTTTAACATCTATTATTCCACCATGCTCTTCAATAATACGCTTAGCTAAATACAAACCAAGACCTGTGCTTTTTTCTCCACTTGTTGCCTTGTTGCTTGTTTTGCTGAATGGTTTGAATAGTTTTTTTTGTTCGCTTTCCTTAACTCCAACTCCCTGATCAATTACATGAACTTCGCACCAATCTTCTAGAACTTTTGCTTCCACAGTAATTGTTGTGCCCTGATTAGAATACTTTATAGCATTGCTAAGTAAATTATTTGTGACTTGTTCCATTTTCACAGGGTCAAATGCTAATTCACATTTTTGATCATGTAGTTTTACTCTTAATTGAATACCCTTTTTGTTGGCAATCATTTTTTGTTTTTTAACAGTTTTCTCAAGAAATGATATAAAATCTTGTTTTTTCTTGTGCAACGTTATCTGTCCAGATTCAATTGATGATACATTTAGCACATCATCAAGTAAATGCAACATAAAGTCACTAGTATCCTGTATTGTTGTAAGCAATTCTTTACCTTGACCGCTTTGTATAATGTCAGAAGGAGCATTTTGTAAAAAAGAAGAATACATTTGAATAGTGGCTAGAGGATTGCGTAAGTCATGTGCTACCATTCCAAGAAGCTCATTCTTTTGCTGATTCAACTTATTAAGTCCAATGTTTTTGTCCACAAGTTCAGTAACATCTTCTAATACTATCAAAACATGATTTGTTACATCATTAGTTATGTAGTGAGTTGAAAATTGAAAATGCTTTTTGTATGTTTTCCCAGTAATAACAAAAACTCTTTCCAATTTTTGTTTGTACACAGATTTTTTTGTAGAAAGTGTTTCTTCTATACAATGTCGTAATGCGCATTTATGGCAATTACTAGTTGATCCACATGGCTTATTCTCTTCTACGGTATATATGCAACCAATAGCATTACCACAAAGTTTGCCAATAATTTCATCCTCTGGTCTATTAAACAAAGCGTGAAAAGAGTCATTGAAACTCTCAACTTCAGCTTTTTGATTCACAAGAAATAAAGCAGAGTTTATTGTGTTTAGTATCAGATTCAGATAATCATTAGATTCACGCAACTGATTAGCAATCAAACTCATTATTCACCTATTTCTTTAAATCAAATATCAAAACAGATTAAAACCCTATTACCTTTTAAAGGTAATCATCATTCCTCCACTCTCTCCATCTTCTACAGTTACCATTAGGTGTGATTCATTTTTTTCGTTCATTGCCATTACAATCCAAACATCGTCTTCAAGTGTTTTAGAAATAATCGTCCAGCCTGGCTTAGCTTCAATTCTTTTAATAAATGCATCCATACCTTTTGATTTAATTTCATCAAACATAACTGTATAACTTACCATATTATCTTCGGAAGTTTCAATTACTCCAACAATTTTTCCATTTAACTTAGGAAAAAAAGAAGGAACGTCTTTTGGCCATTGAGCTTTCGTGCCATAATCCACAGAAACATTCCCGTCATCGTCACCAGACTTTGCTGAAAATTCAAAATCGTCATCGTCTTTTTCTGAATTCCCATAGCCATCGTCATCGTCTTCA
Source organism: Caldisericia bacterium (assembly GCA_023146045.1). Taxonomy (GTDB): domain Bacteria; phylum Caldisericota; class Caldisericia; order UBA6126; family UBA6126; genus JAGLCW01. The sequence continues at coordinate 2,162 of JAGLCW010000160.1, read as the reverse complement.
TGCGAATCTTCAGTTTCTTCTTCAACAATTTCTTCTTTTTCAGTTTCTGTAATCTGTGTCTCTTGATTATTTTCTGCTTCTTTTTTGGATGAACAACCGGTTACAACAATAGAAAATGCTAAACATAATACAACAGCATAGCTAATAAGTTTCATCGTAGCCTCCATTTAATATAAATAACTGATTATAATGTAAGAATAATATAGAGCAATTAGTTATGCAAGGATTTATGGAAGTTTTACACCTAATTTTAGAAATAAATATTTGGCATAAAACATGTAAAGATTGCTAATTTTAACAATCTTTACATGTTTCAATAATTATATTTTAACCAAGTAAGGTAAATCAGCCCGAGCTTTTCCGAATTTCAGCTGGATAAGTTTTGGCTATACCTACCTCTTAAACTTAATATCCATTCCACCACTTAAACTATCTTCCTCACCTTCTCCAATTGTCGCAATTACTTGTAGTTGTGCATCTTTTTCATCATTAGTTGCAATTACTATCCAACGAACTTCTGTTTGATGTGTTGTAGTGATTGTCCATCCAGGTTTAGCTTCAATTTCTTTAGTAAACTCATCCATGTCGTTTGTTGTAATTTTACCATACATAACTGAATATTTTACATACCCATCTTCTGTATCTTCAATTACACCGACAATTTTTCCCTTTAATTTTGGGAAAAAAGAAGGAATATCTTTTGGCCATTGAGCATTTCTATTAGCCACAACAATAGATCCCGTGTCGTCTTCATTGTCTTCTTCAAAAGTTTCAGTTTCTTCAACGAGATAATTTTCTTTTTCAGTTTCAGCAATCTGTGTCTCCTGGTTATTCTCTGCTTCCTTCTTAGACGAGCAACCAGTAGTAACAATAGACAAGGTCAAGAACAACACAATAACATAACTTAGAAATTTCATAGTAGCCTCCGTGTAACAATTTACAGTCTAGAAATTAAGAATAATATAGCTCAATACTTTATGCAAGACCTTATGGAAGTTTACTGCTTAAATATGGTTTCAGTTTTAGAATAAATGAGCTACCATTTTTTATCTCTAAGCTACTTTTTACAAGAAATCAGGTCGATTGACTTTTATGTACAACAAAATGGCTCTTCGAACAATTTTGATTTATGCTGGATAGGTTATTGTCAACTGCTTCTTTTCTCCATCCCATTGAAGAGAACAACCTCTAATCATTTTTTCAACCACAATGTTTAGTGGAATAAAAGTACGTCCTTGCAAAATCTTAGGAGCTACATCTAGATAAACAGTGCTACCATTAAAAGTTGCTTCTCGTTTACCTATTTATGGTACTTGATTTAAAGAGGTAATAATAATGGCACAATTATACGCGATATTTCTGAATTTAACAATCTAAGTGATTGATTATTCTTTATTCTAAATTCACTTTTGTTTCATTATATACTATACTTTCAACAAACGTTGAAACACAAAGAAAGAGTGAAACAAAAGTGAACGAGATAGAATTGATTGACTATGTTAAAAGTAACATCAAAACTATACTTAAGCCTATTAGTATTGTGCAGATCGAATTTGTTCAAATCGCATATGATGAATACAATTTTGAACTGGATTTAATTGCTGAAGTAACAATTAACAATAAGAAAAAAGTGAGACTCTTGTTTGTAACAAAATCAGAAGGGCAACCAAGATACGCTCGTAGAGTATCAATACAATTGAAAAACCTAATTAACCAGAATAAAAACTGTTACGGTGTGTTTGCAGCACCTTATATATCCGATGAATCAAAACAGATCTGTAAAGATAACAATGTTGGTTTTATAGATCTTGCAGGTAACTATCTATTCGCCTTTGATACGGTTTATTTAAATAGAGAAGGTAAACCAAATCCATATCCTAGAAACCGTTCTGTAAAGACAATCTTTTCACCAAAATCTACCAGGATCTTAAGAGTTCTTCTGTGTAACCCAAAAAAAGAATGGTATGTAAGAGATTTAGCTAAAGAAGCAGATATCAGCATTGGACAAACATCAAATGTTAAACAAAAACTACTCGATTTTGAATACGTAGAAGAAAAACTTGTTGGTAGAAAGCTAAAACTAGTTCTAACAAAACCTGAATTGTTACTGCAAAAATGGTCAGAAAATTATAATTTAACAAGAAATCAGTCAAGAAACTTCT
>JAGLCW010000016.1 GCA_023146045.1 Caldisericia bacterium | reverse complement strand
GATTCTGGATCTTCATCTGTATAAGTCATTGAAAGAACTCTTCCCTGAGGATCTGTAGTATAGTTCTGAGTAAGAAGCAATACATCAATGGATGAATACTTTCTTCCCTCTTCCAGTCCATATGGTCCATAATTAAACATCCAGTGATGTATTTCTATTCCACCACTGGATTTAGACAGATAATCAATCTGTCCTACCTAATTTTATTTTCTGCAATAAATTTACTAATTTCATCTAGACCTTCAGAAATATCAGGGGTAAAGAAATTTTTATTGTAAAGTAATTCCTGGTTTCTATCAAAAAACATGACAAAGGATGCCATATTTAAAAAACTATGTTTTTTCTGAAAACAATTATTTCGATCAAAATAAATGTTAAAAGGCAAATTGTTGTAGTATTCAGCTGCATTTTCATCAATGGATGAGTCAAGGTAGTCTACGTACAATTCACTTGTGTCATAGTCACGCCCCATAGGATCAATCAAAACAAGAAATTCAACATTGTAGCTTTCTTTAAGTCGTTTAGAAAATTCCGATAGATCATTAAAGTTTCGTTCAATAGCATTCATTTCAGTACGAAACTGTAGTGAAGTGCCGTCCATCCAGTAAATTACAAAACCGTTTGATAAATCTAAGCTTTTTTCATTTTCATTATACAAGATATTGCATTCGTTTATTATTGTTTTTAATAACTTCCCAAGGCAATCATCTTCATTTGGATCTTTTTGTTGCTGATATTGTTTTTGATGCTCATCTACAATAGGAGCTGACGAAGAAGTATTATCTTTTCGATATACAAATAAAAAAACAAGTACAAAAAGGACAATAAGTGAACAGACAGTTACAATTAAATTTTTTGATTGTTTTTTCATATTCTCACACTTTATAATTTTACACGAACAACATAATAATCTTTTGACGGATCATATTTGTCAACTTGACATCTAGATACACTTAACATTTGACCTGAGGAAGTTTCCTCTCCATAAAAAAGCTTTAAAACATCAGCTTCATTTTTTCCACAGCAATCTTCAAAATCATCCTTCATGTTGTCAATTTCATCCTCCGTATATCCAGCTGCCTTCATACTTTCAATAATTCCTTTACATTTTTCACTATCAAATTTACCATCTTCAGTTACACAGTCTTTACAAATTATACCGCCAAGACATCCAACAATTCTAATATTCCAATTATAACCAGGGATTAAGAAATAGCCAAAAGGTGCTTTACTTTTAGCAAAGAATAGTGGTAAAGCGATCCCTATAACCCCTATATCAACCCCAATTCCTCCTGGAGGAAATTTACCATCAGTTGGGGGTGTGTACCAAACTTTGTGTAAA
>JAGLCW010000159.1 GCA_023146045.1 Caldisericia bacterium | reverse complement strand
AGAAATTGAGAAAAGAATGGTAACAAGAGATAATTATGGGAAAAAAGAAACGAAGATGTGTCTATCTGTCTTGCTGGAATTATATACGATCCTCGGAGAATTTCGAGATAAAATTGTCTTAGTTGGTGGGTGGATTCCATATTTTCTTATTGTGGAGCATCAAGATGAACATGTTGGAAGCATGGATATTGATTTAGCTATTGCATTGCAAGATAAATCAGAACAGACCTATCAAACAATTCTAAAAGCTCTAACAATAAGAGAATATAAAGAAGGCAAACAACCTTTTCAGTTTTTCCGTACTATCATCGACGAATCAGGTGTTCAATTTGTAGTTGAAGTTGATTTACTTGCAGGAGAATATGGAGGAACCAGTAAAACTCATCGAACACAAACTGTGCAAGATATAAGAGCAAGAAAAGCCCGAGATTGTGACCTAGTTTTTGATCATTATCAGATGGTAAAAATATCTGGCACAATGCCAGATGGTTCATTAAATGAGATTAATCTTAAAATTGCAGATGCTGTATCATTTCTCACTATGAAGGGAATGGCAATATGGGATAGAATGAAGGAAAAAGACGCTTATGACATCTATTTCACAGTTCTGAATTATCCTGGAGGAATATCAGAACTGATTAAAATCTTTGAGCCATATGTATCAGACAACATCGTGAGGGAAGGTCTTGGAAAAATTAGAACAAAGTTTAAAAGTATTGATTCACCTGGTCCTGTCTGGATAACAAAATTTGAAAATATTCAATCACTTGAAGAAATCACAAGAATAAAAAGAGATGCATTTGAGCGGATCAATGCCTTTTTGGATGCTTTAGGAATCAATGAATACAAGATAACAAGTTAGATTATTTGATTTAAACTCACTTGCCACATCTATATCTTCCAAAACCCACCTACTAGTACCATCCGGGTAGAATGAATATATGTTATTGTGAAAATGACTAGACATAATTCCCAAATATATGTTCCCATCTGAATCAAGTGATGGAGCTGTAGTTATGTCCTCATTAAATGGAATATCCCATATCAATTCACCGTTAGTGTTAACCAAGTAGAAGTATCTATTTTTTCCTAAGAAATACACATTTCCATCATCGTCAACCAATGGCTCAGTTTCTGCTTCTAAAACTTTACTATAATCCTCTGGCCAATGATATGTCCAAGATTGTACTGGATGATCGATACTTGGTATTTCCTCATCTACAATGGCAAAAGGAACATACGGTCCTCGATCAATTTTCAATACTGGAAGCATGGTAGACATGGTAAACTCACTACACCCACTCAATGAAAACCCCGAAATCAATATAACTGCTAATCCAATAGACACAAGTTTTTTTCTATTCATTTAATGTCGAAAGTTAACGATATTTCAGGACACCAGCCACCGGAGTGCTTGGTTGAGCCACATCCATTGAGCTGTCTCGGTGCCATCGGTTACCCAGTTATTCGCTTTATCAAGACCCATTTCTGGATGGATAGCAATTAACAAAGCAGATCCGCTACCATAGGTGATACTAGCAATACCTACTGTGTTATTGGTGGAGTTCAGTGTAGCAATCACCGTAAAATTTTGACTATTCCCATTCGATGGCCAAATATCCCCTCCACCAGCATAGGGGAGAGTCAGTTGACTAGGAAAATATTGATTGATTGGGTGATTCTCACGCAGAGTGATCATAGTATTGATATGACCATCCCAGGCTTTGATAGCGTGGAGAGATCCTTTTACTTCCCCATCAAAAAGGTTTAATGGGTAGTCGTAAACAATGTTTTCCCAAGTAATTTTGTCTGCCAGAAAGTAAGCACCAGCACATATACCAACAATGCTTCCACCTTTTTTGACAAAGTTTCTGATATTCGCCATCCCTTGGGAGTCAATTTTTACGTTATAGGAGGCAGCCCAACCACCTGGCATAATCAAAACATCGAATTGATCCTCCATTTTGTTCTCATTGATTTGATAGGCAAAAACATCTTTTGTAAAATATCCATAGGCCTTGCAAAAGTTGTGCAGTGCTAAAACACCCGGACGCCAAGCTCCTTCATCGACATAAATACCGATAGTGGGAGGAGGCCATAATAACCACAACTTCGGTTTAAACAAAGTGGGGAGAGAAGCATAACTGGGGAAGGTGAAAGATGAAAAACTAATCAACAAGCCTAAAAGAAGTATGATAGGTGACTTACGTGAAAGTTTAATGATCATGTTTCTTGTACCCACCTCTTCTTTCATCGAAAATGGAAAGTGCTGCAAGATAAGTATATCATTGGAAGCTGATTTTTTCTCATTACTGTGAATGGTAATTTTCTCTCTCAAAATCAATTTCTCAATATTGCAATACTTTAACAATCATTTATGATCATATTGTGAAGTTAACAAATTTTGAAGGTTTCCCACATAAAATACGGGAGATTTTTTAAGGAGAAATAATGAACATTTTAGCAAAACT
>JAGLCW010000158.1 GCA_023146045.1 Caldisericia bacterium | reverse complement strand
ATTTGTTTCCAAGAGTTGCCACTATCAATGGAATAATAAACTCCACTTCCAAAAGTAGTACAGAATATTTTGTTTTTTTCAAAAGGATGGTATAAAACCGAAGTAATGCACTGATTAGCAATGCTCTCCCCTACAGAAAACCATTCTTCCCCACCATCTTTAGTCATATACATACCTGTTTCAGAAGTTGCTACAACAATTTCTTTTGTGTTTTCATCGTTATATTTAATGTCATTCACATTGCCTATCGGATTATCCCAATTTCCTAAAGAAAGTTTTCTCCAATTTTTCCCTGAGTCTACACTTCTAAATAAATTCCCATTTGTTCCAACTGTTAATTCATTTTCATTAGCTGGATTGCTTGCAATTGAGTATATATATTTTGAAAATAATGATGCAGTATCCATTTTTTTCCAGCTTAACCCATTATCGGTACTTTCATATATCCCGCCATTGTACGTGCCGGCAAGGTATTTTTTTTCATCAACTTTATGCAATGACAATATATATGGATTCGCTAAGCCACTTGAAACATTATTCCAGGATTTACCGCTATCAAATGATCTATATATTCCTGCTCCCCATGTTCCACATATAACTGTTTCACAATTTTCGTCTTGCAACAAACACCTTACGTGTAAATTCTTAATCCCAGTGTTATAGTTTCTCCATATTTCGGTATTTTTTGGTAACTCTCTTACTCCATCTCCGTTTGTACCTACATACCATGTGTTATTCTTTTTTGATTTAAAGCCTGTAAGCAAATTTTTATTTAGTAAACCTTTCCCCACACTTTTCCACGATTCCTTTTCTTCCAAATAATAATACAATCCGTCGTAAGTCCCAGCAAAAAGAATATTCTCGTCATCTTGATACAAAAAAGATATGTACAGATTTTTAAGATTTTCGCTAATGCTATTCCAGGTTTTACCTAAATCTCTTGAAACATACATTCCTCTGCTTGGAGTTCCAGCATATAGTATCTCTGGCTTAACATTGCTTATCTGTAAAGAAATAATCTTCCCATAGCTCTTGTCGTTGAACACTTCTTCCCAAGTTTTTCCGTAATCTATTGAAGTAAACAATTTAGAATTTCCTCCAGCCAAAAACATTCTTTCTGGATGGTTTTTATCATTTACTAAAGCCTCGACAGAAAACATCATATTTTTTTGAGGTTTTTCCCATGACTCAGCTTTGTCTGTTGATCTATACAACCCTCTATCTGTTGCTGCAAACAAAATATAATTCTCTTGTTCTCCAGAAGATATTATTTTTGACACTTTTATTTTTTCGTTTTCTAACTGCCCAGAAACTTTTTCCCAATCTTTTTCATCGGTTCTTTTAAAAATAAATTCGTTTGTTCCACAATACACACTTTCACCAACAGCATGAAGGCAATTTATGTAATTTGGTAACTGATTGTTTTCAATATGCTCCCAAGCACTGTTGCTATTACTAACATATACTCCATTTCCAGAAGTACCGCAATACATGTTACCATCAGTTTCACATAATGAAGTAATCACTCCACCATATAAAGACAGTTGTATCCATTTATAGTTTTTTTCTAGAGCACTAGTCTGAACATTTAAGAGACATACGACTAGAACAATATTGATAATAAATATCGCAACTTTTTTCATTATTCTCTCTTTTCTTACAGCAACAGTAGCTAGATTTTATTTAAACTCAGTTACTTCTCTATTTTCCCTTTTTAAAGCATTATTATCAATTTTTTTTGCTACTTAATTTAATTAGGGTAGTCTCAAAACGTAAACTACCCTAATTTCTATTTCCAAGCTACATTAAGATCTTTTGCAGCTTTTACATCATTGGTTCTTCTAATTGGTGTTTTTGTTGGTGCATCTTTTAGTAATTTTGGATTATCCTTTGCCTCTTGAACAATTATTTTCATAGTCTCAATAAACTTGTCTAGATCTTCCTTTGATTCGGTCTCTGTTGGTTCAATCATTAATGCTTCTGGGATAATTAAAGGAAAATAATTTGTTGGGGGATGATATCCATAGTCCATCAATCTTTTTGCAATATCCAAAGCTGTAATTCCATATTTTTCAAGTGGCTTAGCAGATAAAACACATTCATGCATGCAAATTCCATCAATGTAGCATTTCAAGTCATCTTTAAGCATCACTCTTACGTAATTTGCGTTTAACACGGAGTTTACTGCAACATTTTTAATATTGTTTTCACCCAATGTTAGCAGATAAGCATATGTTTTTACTAGAACACCAAAGCTAGAATCAGTCAACCTAATCCTTCCAATAGATTTCTTAAAATCGTCTTTTCTAATCAGTCTATCTTCAACTTCTTCATTGTGTTTATTTACTTCATTTAATATAACTCGTGGGTTAGGTAAATATGGAATCAACCTTTCCTTTACACCAACAGGTCCAGATCCTGGACCTCCACCACCATGTGGTGTTGAAAAAGTTTTATGTAAATTTAAATGTACTACATCAAAACCCATATCTCCTGGTCTTGCATATCCAATTATTGCATTTAAATTAGCTCCATCGTAATACAACAAGCTTCCATTTCTATGTAACAAATCTGCTATTTCTTTTATGTTTTTTTCAAACATTCCAGCAGTGTTCGGATTTGTAAGCATAATTCCAGCAACTTCTGGTGTTAAATTTGCTTTCAGCGAATCCATATCAACTTCACCTGTTTTTGTTGATTTAATTTCAACTACAGAAAATCCAGCTGATATTGCGGATGCTGGATTAGTGCCATGTGCAGACTCAGGTATTAATATTTTTGTCCTTGTGTTGCTTTCGCCTCTGTCTTTGAAATAAGCTCTAATTATGCTCATTCCGACATATTCTCCATGAGCCCCTGCTGCTGGCGCCAAGGTAAAGGCGTCCATACCATTTATTGCACAAAGCATATCTTCAAGGTCGTACATTAAAAACAAGTTGCCTGCTAGTGTATCATCCATTTGCAATGGATGCACTTTTTGAAAACCATTCAAAGAAGCTATTTCTTCATTCATCTTTGGGTTGTACTTCATAGTACAACTTCCAAGTGGGTACATTCCGTTTTCAACTCCATAATTTAACAAAGCTAAATTATAAAAATGTCTAGCGACTTCTGTTTCTGTAACGCTTGGTAGGCCAATTTTATCTCTTTGCCATTGCTTAGGTATTGTATCCATTACATAGTCTTCTTCAATTTCGGTGTATGGTAGAGTATAGCCTTCTTTTTCAGCATTTGATCGTTCGTATAAAAGTTCTACTTTTAATGTACTCATTGCAATGCCTCTTTTAATGCTTCTTTAAGATTCAATATATCTTCTTTAGATACCATTTCCGTAAAACACAATACACAAGCATTCTTCAAAAAAGGATAATATCTGCCAAAATCATTTTTTGATATCAGTATATTTTTATCCATAAGAGCTTTCTGTATCTCTTCTATTGGTTTGTCGAATGTTACAAGAAATTCATTAAAGAAAGGTTTTTTATAGGGAATGTTTATTCCTTGAACATCGTTTAACTCATTAAAAGCAAAATTAGCATGATTTATATTTCTTTTAGCCAATTCTCTTAAACCTTTTTCTCCTATTGTTGAAAGATAAACTGTTGCTTGAAGAGCACATAGAGCATTGTTTGTACATATATTTGATGTCGCTTTGTCTCTTCTTATATCTTGCTCTCTAGCCCTTAAAGTCATCACAAAACAATCATTACCATCAATGTCTTCTGTTCTTCCAACAATCCTACCAGGAATTTTTCTAATAAGCTTCTTGGTAACGCAAATAAAACCAAGTCCAGGGCCACCAAACTGCGGGTACATACCAAAGGATTGTGCTTCACCACAAACTACATCAAATCCATAATCTCCTGGGGGTTTAAGTATTCCTAGTGATGTTGGCTCTAGAACAACAGCAACTGTGCTTACTTTTTTTTCTTGTGATATCCTCTGGATATTTTCCATGTCTTCTATTATTCCAAATGCGTTTGGAGATTGCACAATTACACAACCCACATCACTATCCAAATTTTCATCTAAATTTTCTTCATCCAGCGATCCCTCGCTACTTCTTATCTCAACGATTGAAATTTTTCTAGGTCCTGCATATGTGTAAAGTACTTCTTTCACATATGGATGAAGCAGTGAACTTATTGCAGCCTTTAACTTTTTCTTCCCTACGCAGAGCATAATCATTGCTTCTGCAGCAGCAGAAGCACCATCATACAAAGAAGCGTTTGAAGCATCCATTCCTGTTATACTAGCCATATATGATTGAAACTCATAAACTGCTTCTAATGTTCCTTGACTTAATTCCGGTTGATAAGGAGTGTATGCTGTGTAAAAAGAAGGCAACGACATAGTTGCTCTAACTATTGAAGGCACATAATGATGCCAAGCAATTTCTCCGATAAAGGATGTAGCATCGCTAAATGTAACATTTTGCTCTGAAAGTCCAGCTAAATATTCCATTACATTTGCTTCTGGCATTTCTTCGCCTATACATGGAGGTTCTTTTAACACAAACTCCTCCGGAATGCATGAAAACAATTCTTCTACAGTACTTACTCCAATTTTTTGGAACATTTTTTCTCTATCTTCTAGAGTATTTGGTATGAATCTCATACTAACCTCATTTTAGCTTTATTTTAGTCTACTTTTGCTGCCCTATACTGATCTGGTGAAAGTAAATCCTTCAAATCGTCAGGATTTGTAATTTTCATTTTACATATCCATCCTCCGTCGAATGGCTCTTTATTCATTATGTCGGCTTCTTCATCAATACTTGCGTTAAATTCTGTTACTACACCAGAAATTGGTGAATAAATATCTGCAGCAGATTTCACCGACTCTACTGTAGTTAACACATCGTTTTTCTTAATCTCTTGCCCTTCTTCGCATGGTTCCACAAAAACGATATCTCCTAAATGACTTTGAGCATAATCCGTAATACCTATGGTTGCTATATCGTTTTCAACTTTTACCCACTCATCATTTTTTGTATACAACACATCAATCCTTATGTCACTCATAATATCCTCCTGCAGTTTTTCTTGCATTATACAATATTAATTTTAAAAAAAACAAGCACACTATTGTTTTTCATAATATACCTCCACACTCTGCCGTCATTGCTATTCCCATTGTTTGGCACAATAAGTCATCATGTAAACTTACAGAAATACTTTTCTCAAATTGCAGTAAAGTTGTGCACTGTCAATCACTAAGCCGTAATAAAAATCTAAATACTTTCACCGATATTTCTGTAAAATTAATCAATTTGTTATTTTTCTTTTGTTTATCTGCCATTTTTACCTATACAATAATCTTAGCTTAATAGATACATTATTGCATGTTTTTTAGTTTAAGGAGTTTTTCATGCGTTTCTTTCTAAGATTTATTTTTAATTCTTTGTTAATTACTTCTCTACTCTGTTCTCCACTTACTTCTACTTACTCTTCTCAAAGTGATTCCTTATCCAAAATAAATCTTCAAAAATGTTTATTGGATAAAGTTTATACCTTTTCTCTTCTCGAAAGTGACATTAGTCTAACAAAACAAAACAAATATTTTGATGCTCATATTCAAGGCTTTACGGCACATATTACTCCGGGAAATCCAACACTTCTTTTCAAAAATATTGAGCTTGAAATTATCGAACCTGTCTCAGTTGTCCTTGAAGAAGTTCATTGGGAAGAAATTAAATACAATACCCAAGAAATACATTATTCTGATTTTGAATTTTCTCCTTTGCTCAAAACAACTTCCGGTAATCTAGCAGTTTCATCTCTTCTCCCAGGTTCACCAATTGACTGTAGACTGATTGGAAATAAAAGTTCATATTTTCTTTCACTTTCAATTTACCCTCTGCAGTTTAGAAAAGGTAGGTTGCACTATTTAAAGAAAATTTCTTTTTCTTTTCAAAAAAATCTACTGACTACAATTAGTTTAAAAGAAAATTCAACACCTAAATGCATAATTATTTCTCCGGATGAATGGGCTAAACAGGCTGAAACTCTAAAATCTCAGCACTTAGAAGATGGATGCAAAAGTGAAATACATTATTTATCGGAAATTCGCAACACTACTTCTACGGTAGATTCACGCACCATAGGCTCTACTTGTGGCATAGAAAGTGTTTCATCAAAGCGTTGGGGTAAGCTTGAAGCATGGGACTTAGAACTCGCAAAAAAAATCCAAACATTTTTGATTAACGCAATGGAAGAAACAAGCTATGATTTCATAACCATTTTAGGAGATGGCTCCATAGTTCCACCTTCTTTTTATGCTTATGAAAAACGTGATGATTTATACAATTTTATTGTCCCTACAGACTTTTTTTATATGTCTCCAAATGGTGGCGACAACAACCTAATTATTGAAATGTCACTAGGTAGAATTCCAGCAAGAGATACAAAGGAATTGGATGAATATTTAGAAAAACTATCATGCTGGAAAAATTCAGATAACAAAGATTGGTTTTCAAATATATCACTAATTGGAGGTGATTTATTTCATAGCAATTATGCTGGTGAACTAGCTTGTCAGTCTTTAATCAATAAAAACTACTTCAAAGACATGGACATAAACACCTATTATGCTTCAGATGGCAAATGCAATGAAATTGAAACAAAAAAAGTATTCAAAGCCGGTAATCAAGGTTTTGTTAATTTAGCAGCACATGGATCTGGATCTGAAGTAAGAGTTGAGCCTGGATTCGTAAATGCAGCTGACTTTTATGAAATAGGTAAAACTAATAATCAACCCATAGTTTTTAGTTATTCTTGCATGAATGGGGCTTTTGACACACGACTTTCTGGAGTATCTTTTGAAACAGATACAGCATTTAGTTATCCAACTTCATTTGGTGAGGCAATGCTATTTTCTCCTTCTGGTTCAATTGCATATATTGGTGGGTCAAGAATAAATTTTGCAGGGTTTTCCATTACATATGATTCAGAAGGTTTAGTAAATTATTCTAATCCAATGCAAATGGATGCAATGTGTAATTACTTTTTTAAAAGCTATTCTGATAGCGCATACTTAGGTGATATGTTTTCAAATGCTATGTTTAATTACAGTCGAAATTTATGGTCACGCGATCCGTCTTTGTATAGTTTTTCTAGATTTACTCTTTTAGGGGATCCAGTTTTACTCTTACCGCATAATAAGCATACGTTGTCAGATGAAAATATGGAAGTTTCATTCGAAACCCCAATTGTGCATAACAAACATATAAATAACCGTTCTTTACCTTTCTTACTTATAGATTCTCCTGTAATTGTTAAAACATCTAATTGTTCAAAAATAATAATCTGTAATTATGACAGCCCAGGTGAAATTATTCAAATCATTAAAAACCCCCAAGCTAGTTCTACATATATATTTGACAATTTGCCTTCAACTAGACTTTGTTTTAAGTTCTTAGATAACTTCTCAAGAGAACAAAGATATGTTTTTAATGCTACATATTTACACAATCTCAAAGTGCAACACAAGTATTCTGTGATAAAAGAAGTGCGCCCAAACGAAATTGTTCCTTACTCGTTTGAGATAAATAATTTTGGGATAGACACTGAACGATCCATAAAAATTGATATTACTCTTATTGACGAAGAAAATAAAGAATATTTTTCTAAAACTTTAGACATTCAAGCCATTCACCAGGGAGAATCTTATTCATATCTAACAAAGATCCACTTCCCAGACATAGAAGGTATTCTTACTCTAGTTAACACAGTATCTAGGCTAAACGACGACAAGCAAAATTGCACGGTTTTTGATACATACAAAACACAAATAAACTGTTCAAAAACAGAACTTTGTAGAGTTGGTCTACCATGCAATAGTTACTATGTGTCCAAATTGAAATCAAGCCTAAACCCGACAGACATAAATGAATTCTTCAAAAATGAAAATAATCGATTAGAGTTTTGTATTTTCCCAGCTGATAAGCTTCTGCAATACTCCTTCTGTTCACTTCTTCTTTTTGATTCATACTGGATCCCATGGTCAAATAGTAGCTCTGAATTTTCTGATCTTTTTGAAGTTTTCTCAACTTTTTGCAACTCAGGTGGAATAATTCTTGGTTGTTCACCGTCTCTTTACAGTAAAAACAATAAAAATACACGTACTTTGCTAGATTTTTTTGGAATAGAAAGTAAAAGTGTTTTTTCAATGACAAATTACAGCCGTTTTGCAAAGCCCGTTTACATTTCACATAAAAAAACCAAGGATTTTAGTTCTCCTTTTTACTTTGTTCAAACTCGAGCAAACTGGGAACCATTTCCTGAATGTTCTTGGGACAATATTTTACTTACAGATTCCTGTAAACTTATCGGTTCTAGTTCTGATAAGCGAATTGGGTTGCTACAAAATAAAACAAATAGATTCTTCCTTTCTTGTACATTTCTTTCAACTGACATTAACTGCATAGAAGATCAAACCTTACTTCTTTTAAAAGAAATTTTAATCTCTGGATCAAATTGTTTAGTTCCATTTTCTACCATTTTTAATTATTGAGTGTTATTATAAACGTAGCAGAAAATACAAAAACATGGAGTTAACGTGGAAACTACATTTGGAGTTTTTTTAACCTTTTTTGGTTACTTGGTGGGTTCCATACCTTTTGCACTGTTGATAGGTAAATGGAAAACTGGTGAAGATATTAGAAACAATGCATTTGGAAATATGGGCGCTAACAACGTATTCGAAACCGTTGGTAAAAAATTTGGCTATTTAACATTCATTCTAGATTTTTTTAAAGGATATATTCCCACTGCTTTAGCATGGTTGTTGTTTTCAAATGCTCACATTGAAGGAGCTTGGGTTGTTACAACGGCTGGTTCTACAATTTGTGGGCACAATTGGCCCATTTTTGCAAACTTCCGTGGAGGTAAAGGCGCCTCAACAGCAGCTGGTGTTTCAATTGCATCGTTCCCACACGTTGGGCTTATTCTTTTTCCATTACTAATACTTTTCAGTTTTTTTACACACAATATTTCATTTTCTGCTGGTATTTGTTTTATTCTTCTTCCAATGCTTATTCTTTCTAATCCTCACGATGTATATCGTGGTTATTTAAGTATACTTATCCCGATAATATTTTTACCGAAGTTGTTTCCTCTTCTTGTTAAATTAATTAAGGAAAGTGACAAAAATCCGAAGAAAATGTGGTTTATTCTTGTTCACGGGTTTCAAAAAGCAAAAAGCTTTTCTTTTAAAACAAGAGAGGCAATATCAAAGAAAGTGTTATCTTTTTCTAAGCCTATCTTTTCTCGAAAAAAAACATTTATTAACCCAGAGGAGGAAAAAAATGAACCTTAAGGGTCTTATATCTTCATTTTTAATATTTTT
>JAGLCW010000157.1 GCA_023146045.1 Caldisericia bacterium | reverse complement strand
GGAGCATTAGATTTTGGCGATGAAGTTTCTGGACCATATGATTCTGTAAATGGAAAAGCACTATATGGCGGAACTTTAGTGGATAAGGATTGTTCAGAAGACGAAATTGAGTGTAGTACTTGTTCTCTTTCTGGTCTTCCTGCGCTAGGAAAAATTACCGAAGGCGATACCTTTGGTATTTTTGACGGCTCTTTCGGAGAGATTTTAAATGATGGAGTTTGGAGTTTTGCTACTTCTTATGGAAACGGGCTGATTGGAAAAGAAGGCGGAGAGATACCTTTATGCCTTTGGCCAAGAGAAGAAAACAATGATATGAGTGTTCGAGTGTTTACAACTCATGCTCTTTATGACTATAATTCTATGATTTCCCATCCTCCATATTTTATAAAGGGAGGGGGAGATGGCATTGATTATTGTGGAATAGCACTTTTGGGATGGAAAAGTTCAAATCCACCCCCACCACCTGATCCAGATCCTCCAAATCCTGATCCACCTGGAGACAATGGAAGAAATGACGGCATTTACTTCTCAGAATTTGTTGTTGTTGATCATTCTCTTCAATACTCTGATTTTAGCTATTCAAGTTCTATACGCCCGGACTATGACCCAACATTGCAACATATGATTCGTGATTTTAGATCATATCCAGGAGGGCAGACGCATTCTGGTAGATCTGGACAAACATTGAGAGAAGGACGTAATGCGTGTCCAGCAAATTGGGAGAATCAATTTGTTAAGCTGGGAACTGAATTTTTCCCAATGTCAGATTATGGAATTTTCTTTGTTTTAAGGGACTCTTCTGATGGAGGACTTCTTTCATTCGAAGCTAAGGATAGAAGTCATAAAATTACAAGCATAGAAGTTTCTGGACCATTTATTACACCTCATTTCCCACTTAGTAATGTAAGGTATGGAGGGTTAAGCGACATACCGTTGACCTATGATTGGGATGGAGAAATTAGTATTGATTCAAGAAACTATAAAGAATATGAGCTCTCTGGAAGCGATTGGACAAAAATTACTAATCCAGGAATGAGAGAGAGCGTAAGATATTCTCAAGCAAATTCAGTTTTAGAATATTCAAGAAGGTTAAACTATTCTGGAATCCCTAAAGTTATTGTGATTGATGAATTGATTCCAGTTCAGTACGGAAAAATTAATATTAGGGTGCACCTAGCAGACGGTAGAGTTGGCGATTATTATGATTGTTGTGACGTACCAATGATTGGAATACCTGTACATGCTCTTGATATAGGTGACTATACAGGTGGAATAGAATATGAGAAAGACTGTGAATTCACAACAACTATAAAAGAACACGAAAACATGCAAAACGTTAAACAAGTTAATGATGCAGTTGTATTTATTTGGCAAGACAGAGGAGTTAAGAGTAGGTACAACCAAGAAATTTTAGAAGGTGCAGGGGATGGATGGGTAACAATGGCACCCGAATCATCAGAAAATTCTGGATATTCTACTGCTTATTCATCTATGGACGATTTAAACGATGATGGAAAAATATCATTTAATGACTACGAAACAGAAATCATTGGTAGTTACAGTCTTGCTTCAAATACTTGGGCCGGCGGTATGATAGATGCAAGAACTTTCCAAAGAAACAATGGTAAGTATGCATTTACACTTTCTGAGGAAAACAGATGCATCATTGACACAGTTGGAATGGATTTTAATAAAAATGGAGTGATAGATGACTCAGAAATTCTTCCAGTTTATATCACTGCATATAAGTATGGAGACGATAACAACAGTAGAGGATATGGTCCAATTTATACAAATCCATTAGACCATAGAGGTTACTCTCACGCAGTATATTTATCAGGGCAGAATATTGCACCCGTAGGTTATAGTAGCGGTCCCCAAAAATCATTCAATGTTGAAATTACTCCAAAAGTCTTAACTGCAGGAGTTTCTTCTGAAAGTGTATTCCAGGGACAACCGTTAACAATAAAAGTAACAAAAGAGAATGGATCACCAGTTGATCTGACAAATAATGGAGCACTCTCTACAGAAGAAGTCGCTGCATTGTTTAATGACGACACTCCATTCAATTTGCCAGACTATTACTGGGTTAGAACAAATCTACAGAACAACACAAAAGATGCAGCAAATAATAATTCTTTGTTTGGACAAAGAATTATTCAATACGATTTTTCAAATGCAAAAAATGGAGTATATGTATTTAAGAATTTTGTAGCAAATGACTCTGGGTCATTTAGATTAAGAGTAGTTGATAAAAGCAGAAGAAACTACGGTGTAACAGAAGTTAAAATAGAGCTACCATCTGTTTCTTACAAGGTAACACCTTCCGCACCAGATGGATTAATCCCAGGAGAGCTGTATTCGGTTAAAGCAATTATGAAAGACGCATCAGGAAAAATAATGAAAGGTAGGAACATTCATTTTCTTCCATATTCTTTTTCATCTGCTGACAAATACTTACCAGTTCAAGGTGGGGAAGATTCTGAAAATCTTATGCAGTGGTTTTCTTATGACAAAGAATACAACATGCAGATAGATTTATATAAAAGAGAAAGAAATAAATCTGGATGGTTTGGATCAGGAGCTATATACAATGATCCTTACAACGGAACCGTATATTTTGCTGACAAAAACAAAGATGACTTACTCAATCATTCAGATAGTATTACTGATGTTAATGGTGAAGTTGAGTTTTTAATACCAGCATGTGGAGAGGCAACATACGGCGGATTTGTTGGATGTAATACATTATTGTCAAAAATGAGTATTAGTGATGTTGCTGGTGGTCAGCCATCAGACCATGGTGGAAGCCTTGCACGAAGATACAAGCCAGATGGTCAATTTTATATAGATTGGTTTGCCAATAGCATCGGCGGTATAACTGCAAGACCATTAAAAATTTCCATATATGACGAAAATAAAAACCCGATATCGACAGTTAACCACAACATAAAAAATCCAGATTTAATTTCTGGTACCGACAATAAGATTTTCTTAAAAGTTAAAAAGGCAGGTAAAGCATTAATAGGATTTCAATTTTACAGTGGATCAAAAAAACTTAATTATTTAGAGATTGAATCTGTAGATGAAATGATTCCTATAACAGTACGCCCTACAACTTCTGGAGAAGGTGTAATAGATTTAGTTGCAGTATATCAGTTTGATGGTATGGCTATCCCTTTTGAACAAGTATGCATGTCTTTTGATGTAACTTCTGGTGTAAGCGTTGAAGTAATTGAAGGAAAGATTCTATACACTGGGCAAAATGCAAAAGTTGTTTTAAAAATTAATCAAGCATACAACGATTCCTTAAAAGACACAATGCTTGGACTTAAAGGTTATGGAATAGAAGAGTGGGAACCAATAGAAAAAGATGGTACAGCATTGTTTTATTTTACTCCTCAAAAGGCTGGTCAAATTACAATCCACATTAAAGGACCACAAATACTAACAAATAGTCCTGCAATTTCAGTTTTAGATTCTGATACTCCACCTTACATTAACATAGATGAGTATCCATCTGTTACTAAGAAATCATCCATAATTATTCAAGGAGAAACGCAAATAGGATGCAGTGTTTTTGTTGATATAGACGAGATATCTGTTGCCGAAAATGGTAAATTTACCATTGAGTTAAACCTTGAAGAAGGTAAAAATGAGTTTAAATTCATGGCGTTTAATCCAAAAGGAGTTAAAGCTGAAGAATTAGTTGTTGTCTGGAAAAGAACTGTTGGTCCTGAAATTGTTGTAGACCCATTACCAGAAGGTTTAAATTCGGAAACTGAAATAGATGTAACTGGTACAGTCACTCCACCAGATTCTATAGTTTCTGTAAACGATAAAGATGCTTTTGTTAATAAAAATGGACAATTCACTTGCAAAATTCAAGTTGACATAGGGGAGAACATCATCCACGTAAAAGCTGTAGATAGTATTGGGAATGCTTCTGAAAAGAAGTTAACACTTACTGTAAAAAATCAGATTGTCATTGTTTTAACTATTGGTAAAAAATTAATGATGATTGATGGGAAAAGCAATGAAATGGATGTTGCACCATTTATAAGAAATGGAAGAACCATGGTTCCAATAAGGGCTATAGCAGAAGCATTTGGAGCAATAGTAAATTGGAAAGCAGCGACAGAAACTGTAGAAATCCAAGTAGATGATTTGTTTATATCTATGCAAATAGGAAATCCTGTAGCAATGGTTGGGAAAAAAGTAACCTCTTTAGATAGCCCACCAATAATAGAAAACGGGAGAACATTTGTTCCACTAAGGTTTATTGCTGAAAGCTTTGGTGCTGAAGTTGAATGGGTAGCAGAAACTAGGACAATAATAATATACTACAATAAATGATTCATAAATAAAAAACCCCTCAGAATAATTTATTCTGAGGGGTTTTTTTTATGCTAAGAAGAATTAGATACTTTCACCAAAGTTGTATGAAAGAATGATTAAATCAATACCATCTATCTTTCCGTCGTCGTTAAAATCGCATCTTGGATCAAAATTTGTATCTTCTTTTGTTGTTCCAAATACGGTAGCAAAAAGAGCTAAATCATTAATATCAACCGATCCGTCTCCATTTACATCCCCAGCCAAATACTTCGTTACTAGTGCATCTGCTTGAGATCCAATGATAGGAAATTCGTTTAAAGTGGTTGTTCTAGAAGACGCCTTTTTTATTGACACTGTCGTAGTACCTTTATTTATTCCTTGCAAGGACAAAGAAATAAGTGATCCAGAGTCATTTATTGAATATCCTGGTTCCATTATTATTTTTACAAAGGCAACACCCTCTTCTTGATTGATAGTTTTGAGTAGTTCAAAAGATTTGCCTGTTTGCGATGTAAGAAGCTTTGAAGGTGTAATCCCAACAAGCTTCACGAAAATTGGATCAAAGTGAATGTCAAATTCAATATATGACAAATCTTTTGCTCCCTGGATAGTAATTTCAATTGGTGTGGGCTTCTCAATTTTCAGCTGTGGATATATAGGGTCAAAATTTAATGCAGCATAACCATTTTTAATGGACAGGATATATAGCTTAAACATTGCTGTTCTTGTTTTTCCACCACCAATGCCTTGTAAATTAATTGAAAACTCTTGAGAATCTAAGTCTGGGTTTATATGAAAAGTAATAACTACTTCAGACCCAAAGTCTTTTTTAGAAATAGTACTTGGAGAAATTGTAGCTTTTACTCCTTCAGGCGAGTTCCCAATACTAAATGAGACTGGAGCCGTCCATTTCATGCTGAAGCTAGGCTTAAAAACCATTTGAACTTGTGTTCCAGCGGTTGCATTAATTTTGGTATTAGGTTCAAGATTAAGAGAAAAATCTCCATATTCAATAACTATGTTTAAATATAGAGGAATCTGTTTATCTGTTTTATTCGCTTTTGCGTTAATGTAAAATTTTATTTCTTCAGGATTCAATCCTTGACTAGTGTTAATTGTTAATGTTGAACTTTCATCTGATGATATAGTTTTCTTTGATAATGAATAATTCAAGTATTCTGGAAGTCCAGAAACATCTAAATTAATAAGTTCGTTAAATCCATCGTAACCAGCTGCAGTAATCTCGTAAGTCGTCGATTCACCAGCATATATTTCTTGGTAAGATGGAGTTGATTTTACAGTAAAGTCTCCTTGCATAGTTTCAAATACCGAAATGTGGTAAACTAATTCAGCATGTTTGCCACCACCTTGTCCTTGAAGAACTAAATCAAATTCACCAGGTGTTACATTCGGACTAAAGTGCATTTTAGCAGTTGTTTGTCCAGGGCATGGTACAATCGGAGGGTTAAAAATTACCTCAACGCCTTCTGGTGGTGCCTCTTTTAAGCCCATAGTTACGGGCGCGTTATAACCACCAATTCTGCTTATGTTTATTTCTGATCGGATTGTAGTTCCAGCATTAACTTCGAAATTAGTTTCATTTGACGATAGTGAAAATTGTCCTGGAGCAACATTTTGTACCCTTAGTTGAATTCTCGTTGTTTTTTTAATTGTTCCACTGAAAGCAATTACCAAAAGACTATGGCTTCCAGTTGGAGTTTCTTTTGTTGTTTGAATATGTAAGTTGCATTCTCCCGGAGCTGCTTTAAGTTGGTTTGGTGTGAACTCATAGTGTGTACCTGATGGTACATTTTCAAGTTGGAATTGAACTGGATTTTTAAGAGGGATGTCATTAACAACGCTGATTTTTATGTTAACATCGCCGCCTTGGAATAGGGTCACAGATTGGGTTTCAGGAACTAACGTAAATCCAACACTTGAAGAGAAACAGTAAAGCTTTCCTGAATTAGTTCCAACGACAACTACACCTCTCCCAACAGCAGGACTTCCTTGAATTGCAGCATCAAGTTGCTGTTTCCATACAAGTCTCCCAGTTGTATCAAGCATTGTGAAATTCTTATCCAGTGACCCAAATAGAATTTTATCATCTGCAATAACTGGACTAGTCGTAACAGCACCACCTCCTGCAGAATAAACCCATTCTTCCTCTTTCGTTTTAGTATTGATCTTTCGAAGTTCAGCGATTCTAAGACTTTTATTCTTCTTAACTCCTATAAAATAAACAAATCTTTCTTCTTCGTCAAGTGCAGGAGTATTTGGTACTTCATCATATGTAAGAATTTGCCATTTCATGGTCATGGATTTGTTAACTCTATAAAAGAATAGATTTTCTCCACCACCACCAATATATATCCCCTCCTTGCCAACATTTGGAGATGATTTATAGCTCGCTCTGAAGCCATTAAATTTTGCAAAAGGAAGTCCATTTACGGAAGATACACAGTATAGATAGTTATCGTATGTACTTACGTAAACCCTATTCTTTCTATAGGCTGGAGATGAGTATATTGGAGCTTCGTAGTCGTTCATCCATCTTTGTTCTCCACCTTCAATACTTAATGCGTAAAATTCTCCTGTTTCAGTTCCAAAATAAACTTTACCATCACCAACGCATGCTGTAGACCTAATACTTGACCCAACATTCCGATACCATATTGGTCTTCCTGTCTCTCTATTGAAACAAAAGAATATTCCATCTAATGTTCCAACAAAAAGCTTTTCTTCAAAAATTCTTGGAGAACAAGTCCATGGTGGTGGATCGTCTTCTGTTTCCTCTCCAATTGGAGATAAAAGTCTATTTGATTGACCAAGATAGTACTCCCAGATTAATTCACCAGTTGTTCGTTCAATTGCATATAATTTAGTTGAGTGATGTCCATCAGACAATTCTTTTTCACCAACAAAATATATGGTATTCCCAATAATGGCTGGTTGACACCTTATCGCGTCACTGTCTGTTTGGTAAGTATATCGCCTTTCCAGTTTGTTGCTTACACTTTCTGTCGTGAAGTTGTTTATTGAACTTGTGTTACCAAAACCATTCCAATCAAGTCTTTTTGTTCCTTTTACTGTAATTGTTAGTCTTTCAACAACCGATTTGCCACCACCTTTTGCTTGTACTGCAAAAGGATAAGAATCTGGATCAGCTGTTACGTCTACCACAACTATCAGTTGGGTACTTCCTGGTACTATCAACGAGTTATTGGAAAACCTGCAAGTAAAACCGGGATGATCTTTTATCAAATCAAGATTAACAGCTCCATGAAATCCATCGGGACTGGTCATTTCAACCGTAAAAACAACAGCCTTCCCTACATCAGTTTCTACACTCGGAGGAAGAATCTTCATTGCAAAAGTTCCATCTTCTATTTCAAGAACTTCAATGCCAATACTTACCTTGCGAGTTCTTCCTTGTGTTTCTCCAAGGATTTCAATTACATAATTACCAGGTTTTGTTTCTTTGTTAATAATTAATTTTAATTTAGAAACAGCGTGCCCATTCTTCATTTTTACAATGTTAGGAGACAACACAGTTTCAATGCCAAGCGGAGTTTTACCAACTCTTAAAAAAACGTTCTGAGAAAAGGAAGTAGTAGCTTGGATGGTAATCGCAATATCTTTTTCTTCACCCTGGTACATTGAAACGTTTGCAGGATTTGCAGAAATACCAAAATCAATATCATCCGAAAAACATACACACGTACTAGAAAATGATATTATTATTTTATTTTTTGTGATAATTGGAGATGTGTTAATTTCGTTCCCAAGTAGAGTGGAAAAAGCAGTTTCACCGGTTTCTGTCGAAAGAGCATAAAGCTTACCATCTCCTCCACCAAATATTACATATTCTCCAGTTACAGCAGGAGAACTAACTATTCTTCCAGATGTTGGGACTTTCCATTTTACTTTCCCATCTGATCTTTTTAATGCAAACATTTTTCCATCTTCATCACCAATAAACAAATAATTCTGCGTTATTGCTGGTGTGGAGATGAAATTACCAATATTTCCTGATCGCCATATCATTTCACCAGTATAGGCATTTATTGCAAAAACTTCACCTTTACTGTCAGCTGATCTACTGGAAACATAAATAATGCCGTCCATGTACACAGGAGAAGATTTACATTCATCACTTGTTCCAATGGGCAATTGAATCCCTGTCTGATCAAACAAAGGTTTTAAATCACTGTAGTCATAGGCATATAATCGACCACCAGATGTTACTGCAAAAACCCTCCCAGCCCCCATTACTGGAGAAGAAATGATACTACCATTAAGTGGAATACGTTGAATCTCACTCCCGTTGGCATTAAGAACATAAAGAAATTCAGTTGAAGTTCCAAAGAAAACCTTATCTCCATAAACTAATGCTGAACTTGATGTAATCTGTCCATAAGCAACAAATTTCCAAAGTTCTGTTCCATCATCTCTTAAGCAGTACATGTATGATGGTACATCTGATGCTCCACCAGTTGCAAAGTATAATTTCCCGTTGCTATATGTAGGTGAACCATATGGTAGTGGATAGTTTAAAAACCGAGTTTCTGTTTCCCAAATTTTTTCTCCATTATTGGCGTCAATAGCGTATACTTTTCTGTTGTCCGCAACAGTATATACGATGTTGTTTTGGATTACTGGAGAGGAAGAAATTGAACTCCCTGTTTGAAATCTCCATTGCTCAAGTAAACCATCTACTTGTATCAATTCTGGAGAAACACCTGTTCTAGATTCATTCTGATGAAAAGTAGGCCAATTAGATTCACCTTCTGCATATACTGGTGTAACAAACGGAATATTCACTAAAATAGAACAGAAAACAAATATACTAAGCAATAACGAGAAAGCCGCATTTGTTTTTATTGTTTTCATACTAATCCCTCCCATCAAAAAGATGTAAAACATTTTGGAAATGATTTTGGAACCAATTTTGCAAGTAATAAGCTCTTAATGAATTTGTAGCTTTTGGGAATAAAATTTCAATGCTTTGAGTGTTTGGAAACCAATCAACTTTTGCTCCAAAGCTTTCAGCAATAAATCTTAGTGGAACAACACTTCTTCCTGGTGGAATTGTAAATGGTGCAACATCCATTTCATGTTTTTTACCATCGACAAGAACTGTTTTTTTATTCAACCATAACTCAATTTTTCTAGAATAAGGAACTGACAAGAAAATTGTAATTTTTTGTTCAATCTCCGACCAATCAACTTTTGCTCCAAAGCTTTCAGCAATAAATCTTAGTGGAACCATAGTGCGTCCTTTTTCAGTAAAAGGAGCACTATCTAGCAGGACGGATTTATTTTTGACAAATGCATTTAAGCTTCCAATTTGTAGTCGAATGAAGATTGGAGTAAATATCTCTCTTGTTATTGAGTATTCAATAGCAGAAATATTTCCAGTTTGATCCGAGGAACTTATGTGAATGTTGTTAATCCCTAGTTTCAAGTTTATGGAAAAAGAAAATGTGCCATTTGCTTCAATCTGTTGCTGAATTCCGTTTACAAGTAGCCGACACCCAAATTCAGATTTACCATTTATTGTAATTTGTGTATTTGCAGTGGTACTTGGGATTGGGTCTACCTCTAAAATGGGAGATAGTGTGTCCAGTGTAAAAATGTATGTTGGAGGATTGTTATCAATATTCCCGAAGCTATCTTTTGCTCTAACAGAAAATGTGTAATCACCGTCTTTTTTTAAGTAGAACACCTTTGATGTTTCATGCGTAAATGGACTCCATGGTTCTGAATTAATATGAAAAGAGAACAAAAGATCTTTTGTTTTCGTTTGTATGTCTTTACCTGTCCATCTAAATTGAACGGCTTTCTGATTCGTGTATCTATCTGGATGTGAAGAAATAACTGTAGTTGGAGGATCCCTGTCTATTGTGAAAACTGAAAAATGAAATGGAAGAATCTCAGTTTTGATTTCTGATAGTTTTGAGTCTAGAGCTACACAATTATCTATATGAATAGAGCCTGTTCCGACAGATTTAGTATCAATTTGAAATGAAAGCAATATTCCTTGTCCAGATACACCACCATTTTCTTTTTCAACTCTAGAAAGAGCTATATTTAAATATGGTATTCCATCTTCTGTATATTCTTTTTTTATTATGGAATTTACATGTACATTATTTGTTTTTAAAAATTCTTCAATCTTAAATGTTTTTTCATCAATTTCTATAATAGCTGTTGGAAAATAGAGGTGAAAAGTGATGCCGAATAAATCATCATGGGTCTCAATTTTTAAACTAGCTCTTGGGTTTTGCCCAAGCTCAATTTGTTTGGCTTCAGGTTTTTCAGATAGAAAAAACGATAGCTTTGCAACACCAGATGCGTAAGTTTCATATTTTGTTTTTGCTAACCTTATAAATGGGAAAGCTTCTTCAGAATTGGTGCTTTTTTGTGAAGAATATTTTGGAGAATTTATAAAGTCAATTGCTGAAATCTCAGAATCTCTGTAATATCTTGTTGCAATGATAGAAAACGATTCACCCCTCATAGCAGCAGCAGCAGCTCCATATTGTGATAATCCAACTCCGTGTCCCCATCCCTTGCCGTAAATAAAAATTAATGAATTCTTATTTTGCTGCACTTTACTGTTCAGTAAAGGAGGAGCTAAAAATGCAGTATTGTCCAATGTTTTATATATTCCAAACCAATTTGATTTTAGACCAAAAAAACATTGAAATTGGTATCCTGTTGTTGAAATTTCTCCTTTATCAGTACTGAAATAAATCTTGTCAATTCTACTGCTATTAGGAAAAATTGACAAATTCCACTTGAGCAAAGAATTAATTGATATTGATTTTTTCTCATAAAGGAAAGCTTTAACTTTTTCTTCAAATTCTTTAAAAGTAAAATATTTGTACCATGAAAAATGAGGAGATATTTCTTCTCCAGGCGAAAGAACTGGTTTCAAATAAGGGTACTGAGTGCTACCCCATGCATTTGCATTGCTTTCTGTTTCACCACCACTACATGAATGAAAGGGACTAGTAATGAGGTTTTTATTCCATGTTAGAACAAGGCCTTTTGTTTCTTCAACTGCTTTATTTGTTGAATCAAACTGTCTTGTTCCTAAATAAACCTGGCAGTATGTATCATCCGTGACGTCGTAATACGATGACATTTTTTTTCTAGATGCTTCAGATCTTTTCAATGCAAAAGTTCTTGCCGTTATTGCTTGGGCCTTAAGTGCTTCTAAATGCCAGTTTGCAGAAATTTCTGCTGGAACTACTCCTTTTAGGTATGTTTCAATATCTATGTGGTTGATTGCTGATAATGTATTTGGACTGGTGTAATAGGTAAAAATATCTCCATAATATGAATATTTACCGAGACATATCGAAGTAGAGATTTCGACCGGGTGTAAAATAAAAATTGAAAAAGGACTTGATTGAGGTTTTAGCACAGTGTGCAAATAAACTCCTGTTGAAAGATCAAGCAACCCTATTGTTGTATCATTTTCAATTGTTTTAATTATACAATTTGGCAGGTTTTTAACAAGATTTGACATGATGAAAGAAGCTTCTGCTTTTTTGTAAAAGGGGCCTATCAATAAAACGTGAGTTGATTGATCCATATTCAAGTAAAATGATACTTCACTCTCAATAAAATATTTTTCCCTAATTTTATTAACTTCATCAATCTTAGAGTTTGTTTTGAGCGGAACCTGAATATAAAAAAGTGTTATTTTGGATTTATATGTCGACAGTATAAAAGTTGAATTGTTTGGTTTAACGCGGACTTTTTCATATACATTGCTAGTGTAAATATCTAAAACAGCGCTTGGAATGATTTTTAGTTGTTTTTGTTTTTGCTTTACCCTAACACGAATGATGTATTTTTGAGAGCTGGCAAAAGAAAGATTATTGATGCTAAATGCACTAAAAACAGAAAAAGAAAGAAACAAACAAAGCATGATAGCTATAAAACGTTTCCAATACATGAAGGCGCCTCCCTTCGGATGCATTAAATAGAACACTTTGAAAAATTGGTTCAACAATGCCAAACATTATATATACTATATATAAATTCTTACTTTTTGTAAAGTACCTATATACAAAAGTTTTGAAAAAAAACACACTAATGAAATTGTTCATTTTCTTGACTTTAATTCCCTTTATCTTAAGATTAATGAAAAGTATTAATTGTGATTTAATATAGGCATATTTCTCTTGAGAAGGGAGAGTATAGGCATGTTTAAAAGCAAATTGTTGCGTGTCGTGCTTGCTATTGTATTTTCGTTTGGGGCTGTTTTGGTTCCCTTCCAATCAAACAGCAGTTACGCAGGTGAAGGTAAGAAAGTTTTAGTTTACATCACCAGACCAGAAGCTGAAGGGTTTCAACGGGGTGGTTTCGATGTAATAGAGATCTACGAAACCTTTTCATTGTTTAGCGTTAATCCTTCCGAAGAAGAAGTTTTAAAAATAAGAAACGTAGACTACGAAGTAGTTAAGAACATTAATAAAATTTTCTACGGAAACCAAACTTTTACCTCAGATGGTGCAAAAAATATGTTGTATCCAGAAGAAGTAAGTTCAAAAATGGGGACACTCCAAAATGAAGGCTTATTTCTTCTTCAATTTGTTGGACCAGTTAAAGCTGAATGGGTTGACTATATTGAATCTTTAGGGATTGTTGTCTATAGCCCATTGCAGTATTCTGCATATTTGGTTAAAGCAACTAAAAAACAAATGTCATCTGTTAAAGCTTTGTCATTTGTAAGAACAATGGGGCAAGTTCCTGGATATTTGAAAGTAGCCTCGGAGCTGATAGATTGCGATACTGAGAATGCAGACATATTTGTAGCCACAAATGAAATATTTGACATAAATGAGTTTGTGCATGTTGCAAATATTAGAAAAGACCAATACGTATATTATAAAGAGGGTAACCTAGGAAGAATTAAAATATTTGACTTCCCAATTGCTTCTCTTCCAGTTCTTTATTCAAATGTTAATGTGTTATCTATTGAAAAACTGTTTGAAGACACAATTAACAACGAGTATGCTGCTCAAGTTCTTAATATTAGAAGTTCAGTCAATGCAGTATTATTGCCAGATGGCAATACTGGTTTACACCAAATAGTTGCTGTAGCCGATACTGGTTTATCCACTGGAGAACAAGATGCTACGATGCATCCAAACTTTGGTACAAATGGCGACAAAGTTGTTGATCATTATAGCTACAACGTTGGCGGAGACCCAGAAACTGCTGACTGGAGCTGTTTCATTTCAACATTGGGTGCGAATATGCATGGTACACATGTTGCAGGCTCTGTTTTAGGTGATGGTGATACATCTCCTGGAAATGCCTACAGAGGGATGGCTTCTGGAGCAAATCTTGTAGTTCAGAATATTGCTTCAACTACAAGTTTAAGAGCTGTTCTACCGCCAGCGTTTGATACTTTGTTTGGTGATGCATTTACTTCAGGCGCAAAAATACACACAAATTCTTGGGGTGGTGGTGGAAACTACTACAGTACAGCCGCAAGCGATATTGATACTTTTGCGTGGGACCACAAAGATTTTTCAATCCTTTTTGCTATGGGAAATTCAGGACCAAATCTTGGCACCATGCTTTCTCATGCTAATGCAAAAAACATCATTTCTGTTGGTGCTTCACAAAACAACAGTGGAAGTTTTAACCCAGATTGGATGGCTTCATTTTCTTCTAGAGGGCTAGCTGGAGATGGAAGAATTAAACCTGACGTTGTAACTCCTGGACAAACAATATATTCTTCTGTTACAAGTGGAACCAAAACATCTCCAAATAATACTTGGAGATCAATGCAGGGAACTAGCATGGCAACACCAGTTGCCGCAGGAGCCTTGGCTTGTATTCGAGAATTTTTTACACATGGTACAGTTGTAGACGACTACAGAACGCCAAGCGCAGCATTGTTAAAAGCAGCAATGATTAACGGTTGTTATTTCGATGATATGAAAAGCGAAACTGGGGCAAATTTAATTTCTCCAGATGGTAATATTGGATGGGGAAGAGTAAACGTACAACAGTCAATAGATCCAGTAGACTTAAAAGTTAAATTTTATGATCACCCATATGGAAATATCACCGATGGTCTCATTACAGGACAAAGTCATGACATACAATTTAGTGTAGCAAGCGGTGTCTCACTACCTATGTGTGTTTCATTAGTTTGGACAGATGCTCCTGCAGGATCAGGTTCTGGACAAGCACTTGTAAATGATTTGAATTTAAAATTAATTACTCCAACTGGTGATTATTATTATGGAAACCGTTTTGATGCTGCTGGTGAATCTGTTTTAAATCCAGCATCAACGGATGCAGTTAATAATGTTGAAGTTATACGTATACCCAACCCTGCAGAAGGTAATTATACATTAAAAGTAATTGGTGCTAACATTCAAACAGGATATCAGCCTTTTGCTATAGCATATTCTGGAAATGTATTTGGTGGCAGCGAACCTGAACCACCTCCAGTAGAGGAAGCACTAAGGTTGAAGGTAAATCCTGCATATAGAGATGCCTTAAGAGGTTCAACTGCAGACTACAACGCAAGCGTTACATCAATTGGTGTAACAGGCGAAGTTAGTATGTCTCTAGAATTTAGGCGTTCGGGAGTATTTGTTCAGCCAAATGAAATTGGTTTAACATATACAATTACTCCAGCAGTCTTTTCAATTAGTTCTGGAACCACAATTAGTGCACAAATATCTGTTTTGACATCAACTTCAACACCAATCGGATTGATAGATGTCATTGTCCATGCTAGTACTGCTACTAAATCTGCAGATCCAGTTACAGTTGTGATAAACGTAATAGATGAACCATATTTCTTAATGAATTTTGAACCAGCAACAGTTTTTGTGAGACAAACTAAAACTGGAACAACAACAATTAACATAACACCAATGTTCGGGTTTTCTGAAGAAGTAGTTTTTGATGACATTTACGGTATGCCAGAAAATGCAACAATATCATTTAGGCCAATGCCAACAGGACCAAATACTCAATACAGGTCAAAAGTTACAATCACAACAACACTTGATACTCCAATTGGTACATACATGGTATCAATGCGTGGAAGAAATATTACTACATCAAGAGATGTCTCCACATACAAGCAATTCAAACTTGTTGTTTCAAAAAGAGTTAATGTGTATAAAGCAGAAGTTTATTGCAAAAGCGTTCCAGAAACAGTAGATGTTGGAGAAGAGATTAAATTCAGATTCCAAATGAAGAACACCGGTAATGAACCATTAATTAACAATATGCTTGTTTTCCATCTTGATCCAAATCTAGAGTTTATGTTTAGTGAACCTGCCGCTAATTATTCTGACGGTAAACTTTATATGGGAATTAGAGATTTGAAAGCTGGGGAATGCTATCCATATGCTTGCAATGATATAGGATACCCTGGAATATCAGATAAAGATGGAGACTATATAGTAATTAATTGTAAAGTAAAAGAATCAAAAATGAATTCCGGTGGAGCCTCTTATCAATTATTGAATAAAGTAGAAGTTGTATCAGATCCTGCATACAAGAGAACATTTTCGATTTGCCCAGTTACAGTAAGACCAAAGCAAGCTGGGGAATATCCACTTTATTTTAAAGTTTATTTTGAAAACCTGGATAACGATGGGTCAATAAGTTCAGGGAAAGAAGTAAAAGTAAGATTTAAAATACAAGGTGGTTCTGGAGATTATCTTTATAGTTGGGATTGGGCAGATGGTAGTTCTATACAGGACCAAAAGATTGGACCAGAAGAAATAGAACTAACACATAGTTACAAAAAAGATGGTATCTACAGAATAACAATAGTAGCTAGAGATTCAAAAGGAAGATACAAAAAAGGTGAAGTCATTTTACGTGTAAAATGAAACCTTTTGTAACCAAAAAAGTACTATAATATTATCAGTAAAAAATTGAGAACCTCTGCGTAAAGTTACGCAGAGGTTCGCGTTAGTTCTTCGGAAGGGGTGTTTTATGAAGAATTTTAGTAAATTATTTTCGTTAATTATGGCAGTTGTGTTATTGGGTACTATATTGCCAGCGAGTAGAGCACTAAGTGCAAAATCAAATGCTGTTTCTCAAGCTACTTACTTTAAACCGTTAATTGTAGATCCAAATGTGGATGCTGCTCAAAATAGTGTTTATTTTTATTTTAAAAATACTTCTAGTAAGCCAAGCAAATTGTATGCAAAATTAACATACGATTATACAAAACACGATAGTTCAGATTGGATGATTCAGTTTTGTTACTCAAATATATGTTATTTGGCAGACGGTGAATCGCCAAATACAATTGATCCAGGTAAAAAAGAAGAAATGCATGTTCAAATGACTCCTTATGCTGCTGAAATCGGTGACGAAGTAAAATGTGTACTAGAAGTTTGGCCAGTTGTTGATCCAAAAAATAAAACAAAAGTTACATTTTACGCTGTGGTTGTTGCAAAAAATAAAGTTGAGCTAAGAATTGACAACCCGCAAGCTAAAATTAACGGTCAAGTAAAGACTCTTGATGCAGCTCCGTTTATTATGAATGGAAGAACTGTTGTTCCTCTAAGATTTATCGGAGAAGCTTTAGGTGCAGAAATTGGCTGGGACAATGCAAAAAGAATGGTTAGCTACAAACTAGGAGAAGAAATTCTTTATTTTTGGATTGATAAACCAGAGGCAAGAATTGTAATAGGTCCTTTATTTGCGAAAGATATTCCATTAGAAGCTGCACCGGTTATAAAAGGTGGTAGATCATTCGTCCCAGTAAGAGTAGTTTCAGAGCTATTGGGTGCGGCAGTCGGTTGGGACGGAACAACTAGAACTGTAACTATAGAGTTCCCCGCACCAGCGAAACACTAGGCAAGGTTTATTTCCAAAAAGGGGATTATTATGATGAAGAA
>JAGLCW010000156.1 GCA_023146045.1 Caldisericia bacterium | reverse complement strand
CGTTTTGAACTCTGGGATGAAATATTTGCTTTTGTAAACAAAGTAGAAATTCCAAATATGACAATGAATGAATTTGCTGATTTGTGGAAAAAACGGGAAAAATGTGATTTAAACTGCATATTTGAAAATGGGGAATTGTCTTTTAATAACATAGATTTAGAATGCTATATAAGAGTTTCTACAAAAGTAGGATTTAATATTTTTCCACAAAAGAAAATATTACTAAAAGAAATGAATTGGAAAAAGAAGAAACCAAAGCGAAAAAATAACTTATCACAAATGAGAAAATATCATTGGCGTGAGTTTCTCTATAATTATGAATCTAAACGAGCGAGGAAGCATCTATGAGAATATTTTTTTTAAGTTATCAAGCGATAAATTTAATGCGTGGTGGTGTTACATTTAAAACACAGCAGCTAAAAATCAATTTGGAGAAACTGGGAGTAGATGTTCAATTTTATGATAGTTGGAATTTGAATTTGAAACTTGAAAAGAACGACCTCGTACATATTTTCAACGCAAATGTAGGAACTTATCATATGGCAGAGAGTTTAAGAAATTATGGTACTAAATATGTTGTGAATCCAATATTTTATAATCGTCATAATATCTGGAAACTTCGTGCGTATTTGAAGGCTGAATCATTATCTAGACAATTATTAAAGGGGATTTTATCTGAATTTCAAATCACAAAAACCATTTGTGAGAATGCTGAAAGAATTCTTCCAAATACTGAAGCAGAGGGAGATATTCTTGTTAGGGGAATTGGTGTAGATCGTGGCAAAATGGAAGTTATTGAAAATGGGGTAGAGAGAAGATTCATTAATTCTCACCCTAATCTTTTTATTAAGAAATACGGTCTGAAAGATTTCATTTTATTTGTTGGTCATTTAGGAGCAATTCGCAAAAATGGACGAAATATTATCCAGGCACTCAAGCAAATTGACCATCCATCAGTAATAATTGCAGATGTTCTCAATAATCCGGAAGGAAACTGGTGCCGAAAAGAAATTGAAAAGAGCAGAAATATCAAGTTGATCGAATGGATTGATCACAAAGATCCTCTCTTGGAATCTGCATATGCAGCATGCAAAACATTTATACTTCCCACCAGATATGAAAC